>JAYEJY010000139.1:0-17850 GCA_034660795.1 Promethearchaeati archaeon
TAATAGTTTTATAAATTAAAATCTGTTTAGGGGAAAAAAAGGAATTTTGGAAAAGGAATACAACAAATAGCAAGACATAATGCTAGTGCTTCTAATACATACCGAGACCAATGAGGAGAAATCACTTCATTAGTTATTGGGGTATGGAAAAAACTCAAGGGAACAAACATGGTTAAAATCCCAAGTGCCCAAGTATTGTAATTAAAGAGGAGGATTATCGATGTGATAAAGGAGAAGATTCTCGTCAATGTATCATTAAAGAGACTTCGGAAAAGAAAACCACCATCTAGAATTGATCCTGGCAGAAAATTCAACCCATTGAGAATAATACCAACATAGCCTGCATAGGCTAATGGATGGATGAATCGTATTTGAGTTGCAGGATCAAAGGGGGGACTTATTCCTACCTTATTAGCAAACCATTCTAAAAATGAGCCCAAAAGTAAATAGGGACTTAATGATTGCAATTGTTCTATTTCAGTTAAAGATTCGGCGGGAATGACAGCTTGGTCCCTAATATACGAAAAATGTAGTCCGAGTAGAAACAAGCCTGCAGAGAGTAATAGGCCAAATAGGGGAGGATAAAAAAAGAGATCAAATAAATCATCTCTTTTCCGGACAGGATTTATAACGCGGAGAAATCCTCCTGCACTCCCAAGCATTAAATAGCTAAGAAATCCCGGTATAGGAGGTATGGGAATAAAGAATGGTAAAGATAATATTATGCCTTTTCGCCATTGAATAAAAAGGTGGATAAGTTCATGTAAAAGCAAAAGGGCAAGAAGAGGAATTGAAAAGAGTAAACTTGTGCCAAAAATTGGTGCATTAATATCTACAAGGGTAAAAACATCACGAATATATAACCAACCTGTAGTAAATATTGTAACTAATGTTAGAAGTAATAATAGGATTTTCCAACGGAGCCTTTGGAACTGAAAACGAGCTGCAGAATCAACATATTCCCAATAAAAAAACCGCATAGCAATTAAATTCTGAGATTGTCCCGAGCTTTTTATTTTCCGAAACATAACACGAATATTATTTCCTCGTAGAAGCGAACTTTTCTCAAATTCATCATACATAGCATTATCATTAGCGTTAGTTATGGGTTTTCGAATAAGAAATTCAGGACCATAAGCCGTTATCGTCGATTGAATGATTTGAAAATATTCCTCTACAAGATTCCAAATCTGACTGTATCGAATATCAATTTTTACTATTTGTCGATCTTTCGGAGACAACAATAAAATAAAAGGTAACTCTTGAGTTTCGTCCTTCTCTTTTTGAAATTCCTTATGGAGTTCCTCTACTCCTTTTAAGGTTAAAGGACTACCACAAATACCACAGATATTACCTGACGTTGTTCCTCCGCACCGCCAACATTTCTCCGATTCAAGAGGTTTAGTTCGAGAGAGTATTTTTTTCTTAATTGCTGAATCTAAGGGAACACCACAGACTTCACACCAGTCTTTGTCTGAAATTTTAGCGCCACAATTCCAACAAACATCTTTTGAATAGGTTTCAAGGTTAAAAGTACTGGGTGCATCATCTAATTCTTTCCAACCTAGTTTTTCTACGGAGTTATTACTTGTTTCTTTCAATATATCAAGTAATTTTTTAGAGGCTTTTTGGGAAGGTGTTGAAGATTTCTGTGTTCCAGAATCATCATTCGATTCAGTATTATTTACTGAATTTTCGATATGATTATCCTTATCATTTTCAGGCATGAAAATTATTCCTCTAATAATTACAGTAAATACAATAGTACTAGATATAAGGACATATTAACTTTCTTTAAAGTACCTCTATCTTAAGTGTAAGAAAGAAAAAGTACTTTTCGTAAAATCTATAAAAGATTTTAGTTGAAGTAGTAGTAATCATTTCTAATGTCAGATGTGACAAAGGGGAAATATATGACCAGTTATACAATAAGAAACTTTAATCCAAAAACGGATATTGAAGCTGTTCAGAAAATAAATAAAAAATGCTTACCAGAAAATTATCCGCGATTCTTTTTTATTGATATTTATAATAAATTTCCCGAAGGGTTTAATGTAGGGGTCATGGAAAATGGAGAAATAGCTGGCTATGAAATGACGAGAATCGAACGTGGCATATCTAATTTTGGCTATGGATTAAATAAAAAAGGACACATTATTTCCATTGCTGTTTTACCACAATATCGTAAACAAGAAATAGGGAAACGATTAATGATTGCAGCAACAAATGCATTACGTGGACGAGGAATAAATGAAGTTTTCTTAGAAGTCCGTGAATCTAATCAAGCAGCTATAAATCTCTATCAAAAATTAGGGTATATGCCTATTAAAGTTTCAAAAAAGTACTACAATGATGGGGAATCAGCTTTAATTATGGCTGCGAAAATATAAGCTAAAAAAAATAGACCATTTTTTAAAAAAAAAACTAGTTAAAAAATAAAAAGAAAAGGAAGAAGAATTGATTTTACATTCCAGGTGGCATACCGCCTGGTCCGCCAGGGGTACCTGGTGGTCCTCCACCGCCGGAGGATTTAGCTGCAATGACATCATCAATTCGTAGGATCATTTGTGCTGCTTCACTTGCTGAAGATATTGCTTGACGAGCGACACTTATTGGTTCAAATACTCGTTTCTTAACCATATCATCTGGCTTGCCTAGCTCGAGATTAACACCATGATTTTCATTACCTTTATCATGTTCTGAGCGTAAGGCAACAAGAAGATCAATGGGATCAATTCCAGCATTTTCTGCAAGTGTTCGGGGGATTATTTCTAAAGCAGCTGCGAATTTCTCAACAGCTAATTGTTCTCGTCCTGCTAAGGTAGTAGCGTAATTCTTTAATCTTCGTGATAAGAAGATTTCAGGTGCGCCACCGCCTGGAACAACACGTTCATCTTGAATGATGTTACGGATAACACACAAGGCATCATGAATGGAGCGCTCAGCTTCGGAGATAATAAGGTCACTGGCACCACGAATCATGATATTTACGCTTTTTGGATTTGGACAGCCTTCAATATAGACATAATCGTCATCAGCTATTTTTCGTTCTTCGACAGTCTCTGCTTCACCAAGATCCGATTCTTCGATATCATCGATACGGGTAACTATCTTAGCGTCAGTCGCCATAGCTAATTTTTCCATATCTGACTTCTTTATTCTGCGAACAGCTAAGACACCTTTTTTAGCCAAGAAATGTTGAGCAAGGTCATCAATTCCTTTTTGGGAAAGAACAACATTTGCACCAGAATCAATGATGGTATTAACCATGTCTTGGATCATTGTTTGTTCTTGATCTAAGAATGATTTCATTTGATCTGGATTAGTAATGTTAACTTTTGCATCAAATTCTGTCTTGGTTACTTCAAGAGGAGTGTCAATAAGAAGTATCTTGGCATCGGAGATTTTCTTAGGCATTCCTGAATGAACAATACTCTTATCCAAAATAATTCCGTGAGTAAGAGTTGTTTCTTTCAAGGATTCACCTTCTTTCTTCTCAACTTTTACATTATCAATATCACAGACGCGTTTACCATTTTCCTCGGTTGTGACTTGTAATGCAGCATCAATGACAAGATTAGCCAAATGTTCACTATGACCTGAGATGATTTTGGTACCCATTGAGGTTTTTACAGCCTCAACCAGTAAGTCATGATCTTTAATATCGACTTTCATGGCTAATTCATCTAAATCCTTCATAGCCTTCGTAGTCGCTTTTCGATAACCATCGATAATAACACTTGCGTGGACGTCTTGGTCCAATAACTCTTCAGCTTGTTTCAATAATTCACCAGCAATGATGACAACAGTCGTTGTTCCATCACCAGTTTCTTCATCTTGTACCTTCGCAAGTTCTACAACAAACTTTGCTGCAGGATGCTGAATCTCCATTTCTTTTAGAATGGTCGCACCATCGTTGGTAATTACGACGTCGCCAAAACTGTCGACAAGCATCTTATCCATCCCTTTAGGACCAAGGGCTGAACGTATTGCTTCAGCAATTACCTTAGCTGCAGCGATATTATTTTCTTGGGCATTTCTCCCTCTTTGACGCTCGGTTCCTTCTTTGAGCACCAAAACAGGTTGACCACCCACATTCATGATAGACATTTTTTTTATCTCCTATAACTTTAAAATAGTTCTTTACAAGAGTAAGGCCATTGAAATTCGGTTCCAATGGCTTGTGACTGTTTTTTTGAAGTTTGCTACTGATATTTAAAATTTTCCTATAATTCATTAATGTTTCAGAAAGAGAAAAATAAAACGATAAATAATTATTAGACTCTAAACTATGTAACTTTTTAACTAGAAAATTATTAAAATACTATTAAAGATAACAAAGAAACCGTCCAAAAAAGCAAATAAAAAAATAAAAAATTTAAAGGATTTAAACACATGACGAATAATCAGATGAATCCCCGATCATTAGCTAATTTTATTCGTATGGCTGGTGAAATTGCTTGTTTATTGGAGGTAAGTGCAACTCCAAAACCTGGGAATGTTCATCGCTTACGTGATTTCAAGGATGTTAGATTTGAAGATTTCCTTGCTGCTGGTGTAACCTTAGGACCATGGCTGGAGAAATTATCACTACAAGGAAAAAATATTCGCGAAAAGAAAATTAATTGGCAAGAACTCTCACTGGGAAAACATATTAAAGAAGCAATAAAACACAGCTCCCTATTTCATCGAAAAACAAACACGAATCTAGGCATTATTTTGTTATTGTGTCCTCTTAGTGTTGCTGCAGGATACAGCGGAAGCAGTATTCCAATAACAAATGAAACATTTCTACCTGTGTTATCACCAGCTGAACTCCGGACAGCGGTTCAAAAAGTATTAATCAATTCAACAGTTGCCGATGCAGTTCATGTCTCTGAAGGAATCCGATTACGGTCACCAGGTGGTTTACAAAAAGTCCCCAAATATGATCTCAATAATAATCATCTAATTGAAGAACTAGAAAAAGATGAAATAACATTATTCGAATTAATGAAAGAATGCCAAAAAAGGGACAATATTTGTTTAGAATTAGGTGAGTTTTACCCAATAACCTTCAATATTGGTTTGCCAACACTACATAAAACCTTTGAATCTTGTCAGGACATCAATTTAGCAATAATACAAGCTTATCTTACAATTATGCAAACATATCCTGATACTTTCGTTGCCAGAATGGCTTCTCACAAAAAAGCTGTGGAATTAGGAAAGCAAGCTGGAGAAATCCTTCAACAAGGCGGTAGTTTAACGGTTAATGGTCGACGCCTTCTCGAAGAATTTGATATAATGTTACAAGAAAATGATCAGAAAATCAATCCGGGGACAACCGCTGATCTGACTGCTGCAAGTTTATTTACCTTTTTATTGACCGGTGGAAAAATATCCATCTAATAATATAAAATATAAGAGATTTGTTAAGAATTTTAAAATTAACCTCTATCGAAAGTATTAATTGAGAGTAAGTGCTGTTTGAATAATAAGAATAACTAATATATTCAAAATTTACATAGATACATAGGATTAGAGATGAACATTGACAGACGATAAAGAACTTGAAGAATTAAAACAGGAATTAGCTTTTTACAAATCACAAACTAAGGTTTTACGGAAGAAAAACAGGGATTTACGAAATGCTTTATTATTAGCAGAAGCAAAGGGAGATGAAAAGAAAAAAGAACCACGGGAAACAGCAGAAGAATCTGTCTCTGATATAAAAAAAGTGATTGCTGATTCCAAAAAACAAATTTCTCAAAAACTTTCTGAATTCAAAAAAACGTTAGAAGATAAAGAAGGAGCAAAAGCTGTTGTTAAAAAATCTCCAGGTGGTGCGCCAGAACCTAAAACATCAACATTGCAAGAACCAGTTGAAGCTGAATCACTTAAAAACCAAGTTACTTATTTAAAACGCGAAGTGGACCGCTTAGAAAAATTTCTTGAACAATCAGAGATGGTAAATGACCGACTACGAGTTCTATTAGCTGAACATTCAATAGATGTTTCTGATATCCAAAAAGCAATCCATGAAAGTTCGCGTTCAGTCCTGTCCCAAGAAGGCAAAAAAATCCAACAAAAACAACAACAAAAAGTAACTAAAGAGAAGGTCGAACCGAAACCAAAACAGGAACCTATTCAACCACAGCCCACAAAAATTCCACAAACTCAAACGCCTACAAAAAAAGAAGAACCTGTGAAATTAGATCCAGCTATCAAAAAAATCTTTGATGAATTCCGGCAAGAATTAACCAAAGGATTGCAAACAGAAGAAATACCGATGGAATTACTAGAAGTCCGAGACAAATTGATGGAGTTAATTCCCCATTCAAGAGTTTTTTATGAGATGCAAAGAGAATATCGTCTCTGGAAGAGAGGAAATCGATCAGTTGCTGATCTACAAGAATCCTTAGAAACATGGGAAAAAACAATTGCTGATACATTGTAGAATGGCCAAAGAAATCAGATAAAAGTTCTTTTCAATTACTCCTATTAAAAAAAATTGATATTAAAGAGGGAGGGATAGAAAAGAGTTTGTTCCCTCCCTTAATATCGGATGTTGTGTGGAGGACTATATGCTCCTAAATTATAGGAGCGAGTCGAGGTGAGAGGTGAGGTTGTATATTCTTTTCGGGTTATCACTTATTAATTAACATAACATCGATATATGGACTATGAGGTTGTAAAAAGAGTATTTGAATGTTATTGAGCTATTACAAGGGCAATTTCCTCGACAAATAGAATTAGATGAAATTTCATTATTTTATAGATGTTTAAGATTCAATAGTTTTTAAAGGAAAGAAAACGCTTTTATTTGTAGTAAGGTAAGACTACTATGGTGGTATATACGTGAGCTTTACTGATGAAGTTATTAAAGATTTGAAGAAATTTGGCTTCACAGACTATCAAGCAAAAATTTACACCCATCTTGTAAGTCTGGGGGTTGCTACAGCCTCAGAAATCTCACAAGTAAGTAAAGTACCATCCAATAAAGTCTATTCAGAAATTAAGAAACTGGAAGAACGTGGTTTAGTATTAGTACAAGAAAGTGATACTTCAACTAATAGATATCGTCCTCGTTCACCGGAAACGGTTATAAAAGATTTAAGAAATGAATATGAAAATAGCTTGGATAGTATTGAGGATAAATTACAAGTTTTACATGAACGGACTAAGAAAACATATGTCCCTGAAATGTGGATCTTACGAGGACAACAAGCAGTTTTTAGTAAAATTAAAGAAATGTTACAAGCAGCAAAAAAAACTGTCTGTATTGGTATTGATACTCCGTTTGATTTACACCTATATGGCATTGATCAATTAATAAGAGAAAAAAGTGATGAATTAGAAGAAATCTATATTCTTTCAGGAAAAGAAGGCATAGATAATCCGGGTGAGGTTAAAGTCTTAGAAGATTTAATGAATTTCGTGCAAATAGGAATTTCGGATGATTTCCACGCCATCTGGGTTATTATTGATTCAAAAGAGATATTACAAGGAGCATATGCCCAATTAGAGGGTGGTATTGAATTAGGGATAATGGCTACTTGGTCAGATAATAAAAGCTTTGCTGAATTATGGGACCGATTTTCTGATTCATTATGGGCAAATTCAGAACTATTTGCAAAATATCTGAAAAAAAAGTAATATTATAAAAAGTAAAGAATCAAGCTTTTTGCCAAAAACTAAACTCATCCTCTTCAGGTTCTTCCTTTTCAGCTTTTGGTTTCTTAGTTTTGTTGACTTCTACTTTATAAACAACTTTAACCAGATTTTCAAACAAATCAGGTACAGACACACCTGTTTTTGCAGAAGTTTCTAGATAAATAAGATCTCGTTCATTGGCATATTGTTGTGCCTCTTCTGTGGCAACTTTTCTTTGATCAACCAGATCAATCTTATTTCCTGCTAAGACAACGGGTATTTCCCCGGCATTTTGCCGTATCTGTTTTAACCAATAATCAAGACTATTAAAGGAATTCCTGTTTGTAATATCATAGACAAGAACACCCCCATGAGCGCCAGAAAAATAGAAGGGGAGTAAAGCCATAACAAATTCTTGCCCTCCTGTATCCCACAATTGTAATTTAATATTCGTATTTTTTACTTTGACATTCTTCGTTAAGAAATCAACACCTAAGGTAGGAAGATATGATTCTCTAAAACGATCCTCAGCAAATCGTATTGTTAAACTTGTTTTTCCAACTTTCCCAGCACCAACTACGATTATTTTATATAAATGCTGATACTTGGGTTTTCGTGACTTTGCTATCATCTTCCACTCCTAAATAATTGCTTTTTCTAAGGGTATGTGTATTTCATTTGCTCATTTTAATTTATTAGTTATTCGATATCACAATAAAAATAAGAAAAAATTCTTATTTTCTGGACCATAATTCTACGCCAACGATTTTTTTATCAGAAATAAGAATTCTTGGGAAATAATTCTCTGCTGGGAAAATCCCTTCAGGTAATGTGCTTAATTTCTCAAGGGAAAATTTACCCTCCCGAAGATCTGTTTTATTCTCCCCGGACATGATATATAATTCTGAATCGACTAATATATAATCACATTGGGATTTTTCAGGTGGTTCTAATGACATCATTGTTTTAACAACTTTAGTGAGGTTAGAGGGGAGATCTGCTGGTATTTTATTAGCATCGATTTTTTTGCTTGGGGTAGATGTTACTTTTGGGGGAGATGCTGCTTTCGGAGGAGCTGCAGAAGTTTTGGGAGATACTTTCTTTGCTGGCGATTTTTTAACTGGTTTCAGTTCTTTTTGTTCACCTGCTTTTAACCCTCCGAGAAAATCTAAAATGGGTTGGAAAGATTCATCAATACCTTCATTTTCTTCAATATGTTTTATCTTATACCCTTGTTGAAGCCGCATCCCTGAGGCAATTCTTGCGGAAGCGAATTTTTTACGAATGGAAACGTCACTTCCTTTAAAAAGGTAAATATAATGGTCATCATGAGATACAACAATTAGTAAGGAATCAGAAGTGAGTTCAACATCAGCTGGTTCAACTTTTGTTTTAACACCGTCATCATCAACGAAATAGCATTCTAATAACATTTTCTTCACTTTTCTATTTTTAGTAATTAAAGAAGCTTGAAACATATCTAATAATTATGCGCCAAAGCTGATTTCTTAGTTACTTTTAGGAAAGCATTAAAAAATTATTTCGTTATAGGCAGAAAAACATAGAAAAACTAAAGAAAAATCCAGACAATAGCAGGATTCTTCCTTATTAATAAAATTGATATAGGGGAAAATAAGTTATAGAATGAGAAATACACACAAATTTCAGTTTATGAGGGATAATTTTATGACTATTAAAAGTGGACAAGCTATGCAAGTTATAGATAGGCAAAAGATAGCAAAAGAAGTAACGGATTTGATAGAAAAAACTCAATATAAAAAGACAAAGGAGATGTGGGAGTTCCTAGTCAAAGATGGAGAAATACAAGCAACTATTAAAGCAGCAAATAGACTTGCAGTGAAATATTTAGGATATACCGACCATGGATTAGATCATGTTGCGATTACATCTCGAAATGTGTTACAAATTATAGATGTAGTGAATAGTAATATTACCCCAGCACTTATTCGGCAAGAAATAGGGACTATGGATGATGTGGCATTAGTTTGTGTAACTGCGAGTTATTTACATGATATAGGACATGCCATTCATCGAGAATCACATGAATTATCTTCAGCATTATTAGCCAAAGAATTAATCATTGAAAAACTCCGGAAATTGTATTCCGACGCGGATAAGCGCATCGAAATTTTATCCCATATACAACATGCCATTTATGCTCATGATGATGATATTATGTGTTTAACCCCCGAAGCTGGGTTTGTATCCATTGCAGACGGGTTAGATATGTGTGAAGGACGAAGTCGAAGACCATATGATTTAGGGAAAGTTGATATTCATTCTATCTCAGCCCTAAGTATTAGCACTGTCGAAATCTTGCCCGGAACATCAGAAAAACCTCTTCGCTTAAACATAAATATGGTTTCAGAAGCAGGTGTTTTTCAGGTGGAAGAAGTCTTTTTACCGAAACTTCGAACATCTGGGTTAGAAAAGAAAACAGAAATCAATACCATAGTAGACGGTAAACCGTTAGCTTTATCTCAAGTTCTACGAATGTACAGAAAATATGATCAATAATTTCATCGAGTTATTTCATAATTTCAAAAATAGCTTGTATATAAAAAACATTAAATAATAATATCAGAGAGAATTTTGAGGGTTTTTCGTAAATAAGTTAAGCTAATTTGGGCACTTGCAGAAGGTCTTGAAAGATAACCATAGGTAAAAGGAGCTCCAACAAAAGGGAGAAGTATCTGAGCAAGTTTCGCTTCTTCACCAGCTGGTAATAAAATCAAATCATCTGCAGAGGTAACGTGGTCATACAAGGAAAGTAAGGATAAAGCTTCAGGAGTAGAAGAAATAGGAACCACTAATTTTACTAAAAAGGGCTTCTGTTGTTTTAGATGTTGAAAATCCTCTTTCAATTGTTCTATTCCAGGATTTTTATGATAATATTTGCTGAGGATAATTTTAATCTGTTGTTCTTTGAGTTTTTTTAGCAGCTCTTGAAAGGCTTCTTCTTTATAGGTAAAATTCAGATCAAGAGCAAAAGGTTGCAAAAGTACTAGCTCTTCACAGGTTGATAAATAGGTTTGCAGATTATCATTGAGTTGTGATTCAGTAGAGTTTTGGTTTACTGGCAGAAAATGGGGATCAGGTTCTAAAAAAACATCTCCTCGCAATTTTGACAAATAAGTCGGATGAAGTGATTGAGTCGGAAGAGGTACACGAATTGCTGAATATCTGGCCTCTTCTTCATAAGCAATATCCGCTAGAAGCAACGCTTTGGAGAAATCCTTTACTGGAATAAGTGCACAATAACCGTATGAACGACTATGTGTTTCAGGTATGATGAGAAACCCCCCATTAGAGTTTCCAATAATCCTTAAGTATTTCTCGAAGAGTTTCCATCGTATCTTTGAGCTGTGATTTATTGCCCCCAGAGCTTTGTTTTAGTTTGTATTTTTTCTCATCGATTTCAAAATCTTTGAGGAAAGGTGTGATATTTAGTAAGAATGCTTCCCCCAACTCTTCAAATTTATAACCACCTTCAAGGCAGAATGCTACTTTTCCCTCACATACGTCATTAGATAATTCTGAAAGTTGCTTACCTAACTCATAATAACTTGCTAGAGTTAATCCAAGATAACCATAGGGGTCATCTTTTAAACCATCATATCCAGCTGCAAAAAACAACAATTCTGGATTAAATTGTTCAATAATTGGTGGGACAAATTCTTCAAATGCACTGAGATATTCTTTATCACCAGTACCTATAGGTAGAGGAATGCAGATATTGTATCCTTCACCTCTTCGCTCACCAATTTCGTGAACACGACCTTGATAAGGGAAGGTCTCAGCCGGGTCAGCATGTAAAGAAATAGTTAAGACATCATTTCGATCATAGAATAAATCGGCCAATCCGTTTCCATAATGATTATCAAAATCAATAATTGCTATTCTCTTTACTTTTTGACGGGTGATTAAATTCTCAACGGAAATTGCAATATTATTAAAGAAACAAAAACCCATCGCTTTATCTCGTGTGGCATGATGACCAGGTGGTCGTGTTAATGCGTAAGCAATTGATTGTTTGCCCTCTAAGGCAGTCTCTCCTGCTAAAATAGCTCCACCAGCAGCTCGTAAAGCAGCATTGAAGGTATGTTCACCGGCAATAGTATTGGTTGATATTCGTGTACCGCCTAACATACTGCCATGTTTTACTTTGTCAATTAAGGTTTGATCATGAATAAGCCGTAATGTTTCCTCAGAAGCTTTTTCAGGGGAAATTTTACGTACTGAAGGCAAGGAATAGATTCCATTATTTTTTAAAATTTTATCAATTATTTTCAAGCGTCTTGGCGATTCTTTAATTTGATCCATCTTATGTTTATAGTAATCTTCATGATCGATAAATGTAAACACGTTATTTACCCTCAAATAATTTTTTTTAAATTAGATAGTCAATACATTGTTAAATCTAAAAATTGTTATCCTTATTGTATTTTTCGCATAAATTATTGAAAAAAGGGGAGAAAGTGAAATGTTTAAGATTCTGAAAGGGCTTTTTGTGCTTGTAAAACAACTACTTCAATTTGTTCAAAAGCTGTTCCAAGATAATTTTCTGGATGTTGAAAAAGATCTTGTAAATCCTCAGGAGATAAATACTTGGTAACGGTTTTATCATTCTGTAAAACAGCATGTAAATGTTTTTCTTTTGCAATTGCTTCCATACTCTTTTTTCGGAGGAGTTCATGTGCTTTTTGTCTGTCCATACCATTATGAGCTAATTGTGTCATTATAGCTTCTGCCATAATTAAGCCATTACTCATCTCGAGATTTTCTCTCATACGTTCAGTATTCACAACTAAGCCTGAAAGCACATAGATGAAATCAAGTAACATTTGGTCAATCGTTATAAACACTTCTGGATACAAGTATCGTTCATTTGCGCTGTTTGCTAGATCACGTTCATGCCACGTCACAATATTTTCAAGGAGTGGTTGTGTTAATCCGCGAAGAATACGCGCAAGGGAAGAGATACGCTCACTTTTCTCAGGATTCCGTTTATGACTCATCGTGCTCGAACCAACTTGCTTTTCAGATCGGAATGGTTCATAGAGTTCCCCTATTTCGGTTCTCTGAAGATTCCGGATTTCGGTAGCAATCTTATCTAGCGAGGACCCCAGCATTATTGGTTCCACAAAAATCTCAGCGATAATTTCTCGGGAAAGTAATTGATTACTGATCGTAGCGGGTTTTATATCAAGAAAATTCATAGTTATTTGAACAATACGATCTGCATGATGTCCATAGGCTGCTCGAGTACCAACAGCACCGGATAATTTGCCATAGACTCGAGTATTGCTTATACGCTGTAAATTTTTGAGATGACGTACTAATTCATCCAACCAAATAGCTACTTTATGACCAAAAGAATATGGAACAGCTTGTTGTCCATGTGTTCGACCGACACAAACGGTTTTTGCATGCTTTTTTGCCAGTGGAATAAGTTTCTCTATAACAGTTTTCAAACGGGTTTCTACTATATTCAATGCTTCTTTTATGCGTAAGGCTTCAGCAGTATCAATAATATCATTACTGGTAGCACCTAAATGAATATACTGACCGTACTCACCACATTGTTCAGCTAATGCTCGTACCATCGAAGCAATATCATGGGTTATTTCTTCCTCAATTTCATCAATACGATTGATTTTAACATATTCTATGGTGGCTTTTTTATTAATTTCTTCAGCGGCTTTTTTGGGGATATTACCCACTTGGGCATGAGCATGGGCAATAGCAGCCTCGACTTTCAAACGTAACTCTAATTGCTTTTCTCGAGAGAATAGTTGCTTCATTTCTTTACTGCCATAACGCCAATCTATTGGATGAAGACAATTGGATTTATTTTTGGGCATGTTTTACAACGTCCTATTATGTTTTTACTTAACAAGTACTAGCTAGAATATACTGCATAAATAAATTTCTAATAATTTATTTAAAGTAGCGCTTTTTTGGGGAGATATTTGGGAACAAAGAAAAAATTTTGATTCCGAAAGATGGTAGAGAGAAGGCTGCAAAGAATAAGGATAACACTCCAAATGAAAATGTAAAATGGCATAAAGATACGATTCAATAGCAGAAGACCAAAATTAAACCCCAAATAAAAACTTGAAGCCAAAACTAATAATAAAGAGGATAGGAATAAGGTATGCTCTTTTTGGAAACAAAAAGCCAAGAAACCAGCCAATAATAAAGGTGTAAAATACGTAAAATAAAAGCGAAAAACACCTCGAGGCATAAAAATATGCGTAAGGAAACCATAGCATGTTAAAGCTAGCAGCAAATCAGCTTTTGTTAATTCACCATTTATCGCCCGCCATGATAATAAAACAACTATCAAAAAGGCACTCAATATAAAAAAGAGAAGGGAATTATTTCCATATGCTACAATATTGACTAACCATCCTGGAGCATTCAGATATAATAATGACCAAATAAAAGTAATACATTCCGCACCTGTGGGAATAACTATCACTCCAGTAAATTTTAAGGGGCGTCCGGGGAGAAGTAAATGAGCTCCATAATCTGCAGGACTAAGAAAGAGATATGGAAGTGACAAAATAAAACAGATAAACAGAAATAAAATAATTATGAATAAACCTTCGAGAAGAGCATGTTTTATTGATTTATTATGGGCTTTCCATGCTAGAAAAACCATAAATAAAGGATAAGTGAAAAATAAGGCGTTTTGTTTAGTCATGGTGGCTAAAGCTAACCAGCTAAAAGAAATTTTCCAGTTATTACGAAGAGCAAAATAAATTGAAAGTAATGTTAGCAAAGTAACAGGTCCAGGGTTTAGAAAATAGGCGCCGATATAAAGTAGATTTAGCGGGGTTAAAGTAAAAAGGACGCCTCCAAAGAAAGCGATGGGATTTTGATTTTCCCCAGAGATAATTTCTTTAAGAATGAGAAAAACCACTCCAGCACACATTGCATCTGTTAAGATTATAGGGAAGCCAATCCAAAATACACTAAAACCTGGTCGCCAAAAAAGGACAATAAAATAAAGGAATAATGGGGGATAGCTATACATGGTTTCTGGGTGTGCAGTATTTATCTCTTCCCAGTTACTATAAGGTGTCCAGGAAGATGATTGATACCATTGCTTAGCCCAAGTGATATAATAATAATTAAAATCGCCAAAACCACATAATTCTTGCTCGTTAGGGTTAAAAATGATGCTCCGCTCCCAAAAAGGCATATCTTTTCTATAAGGAAATTCAACACGGTAATAACGAGCTATTAAAATACGTATTAACAATGCCAGAGAGGTTAAAACAAGAAAACCAAAGAGAGAGAAGAGAAAAGTGGATTTATCAAAATTTTCAAATTGTATAGAGGAGTTTTCAGTGAAGAATTCTACTAAACGACTTCGGAATGGTTGAGATCTATTTTGTTTTGACACGTTATCCAGACTATCCCACTTATTATTGACCTAATTAAAAAAGGAATCACGAAAGAGCTAAAAAAGGTTTTTCTATTATTCAAAGGTTTTCTCTAGTGATTTATCGGGTATCTTATCACCTATTTGCTCTTTAATACTCCGAACAATTTCTGGCCCCAAGGTGGGTAGAGCCGCTAATTCCCGATGAGGGGCAGAACGAAGCGAGCGGAGAGATTTATAACCATTATTGTATAAAATACGAGCACGAACACGCCCAATACCTTTTATCTTTACCAGTGGCACTAATTCTTTCTTAATACCATTGGCAACTCGTAAATGAAGTTCATTGAGAGGTGATTGAATAGCTTTAAAGTTAAAAAGTTTAGCAATAGCATGAGCAGCATATAATAACCATTTTGCATTATCCGTGATATATAAAATATCACCGCTGCCGACATTGTACTTTTGTAAGAGTTTATTCTCTGGTAATTCATTAATCCAATCACGTAATAATAAGGCTGTTTTTAAGCCCATAAGGAAATATTCGTAATCTGGATCCCACGATTCTGGAATGTCAACCAGGAAAAACTCCTCTTTTTCATCTAATACTCTTTGTAATTTACTCGTATCCTTTTTTCTTATGTATAAATTACGAATATCAGGGGTACTAGCAATTAATTGGAATATTGCTAAAGAATTAGGTGATAAATCAGAAGCATTAGCAATTCGTAGACCATCACGAATGATAACTGCTGATAGTGGATCAATATATAGTTGACTTACACGAGAACCAAATTTGGTTGCCCAGAGACGACCTTCTTTAGTTTCAATCATTCCCTCATCAACCAAGAAACGCAAAATTTTCTTCACTTGAAATTCCGTAGTTGCAATTTCATTTTGGTACCCATAAAATGTTTCTTGAATAAATTTTGCTAATTCCTTTAAATCTTGAACATAGCCAATAGCAATGGCCGCCAGTATATGGCTTCGGAGAGCATTTTCGCTAGCCAACTTTGACCAAATCATTTCAGTATCAGCTAGGAGATAATTAGTCATGTAATGTTGAACATCACGTCGTTTCTTCGCAACAACAATAGCTTCCCCGACGTTATCATATTTCGGTCTTCCAGCTCGTCCCGCTTGCTGTTTGTACTCTAAAACAGGAATAGGTTGCATACCCATTCCCGCTTGATAACGACTTAACGATAAAATAATGACCCGTCTTGCTGGTAAATTAACACCAGCTGCAAGTGTGGGGGTTGCAGAAACACATTTAATATAATTATTCTTAAAATAATCCTCGATAATTTTACGGTGAGTAGGATTTAAACCTGCATGATGAAAAGCGGAGCCTTTACGTATGACTCTGGCTAAGCGTTCCGATAGGTTTGTTTTTTCTCCGGCAGATAAAATACGTTCCGAGGCTTCGCGTAAAACCTTCCGCTCATTCTTTGAAAGAAGCTTAGAGACAGCAGGAGCAATACGGTCAGCGGCAGCTTGGGCACTTCGTCGGGTATTGGCAAAAACTAATGCTTGTCCATCATTTTTTACTGTATCAAACACAAGGTCAATTTCTGGATAACGACTATGTTCTTGTGGAATGGGAATGGTTTCTTGAGAGGCAAAATGTATTGTTTTATTCCAATAAACGCCTTCAGAAAGACGAACTGGGCGCCAGCTAGATTTGACTAGTTGCGCCTCTAGCCAATCAGCAATTTCATCAGCATTATTAATAGTTGCTGAGAGCGCAAGAAGCTGAGCCTGAGGGAGAATGTTTTTTAATCGAGCTAATACTACTTCAAGGGTTGGCCCTCGAGAGCTATCATCGATAAGGTGTACTTCATCAGCAACTATTAGACCTATTTCTTGAATCCAGTTAACCTCATGTCGTAAAAGAGAATCAAAACGTTCATTGGTGCAAATAATAATATCATATTTTCCTAGGCGAAACTCATCTGAATCAAAATCACCTGTGGATTGAACAACACTTATACCTAATTCTTCAAATTCCTTGAATTCTGCATATTTTTCAGAAGCAAGAGCTTTCAAAGGTACAAGATAGAGTGCTTTTCCCCCCTTTTCAAGAACCGTTTTTAGCATCGCTAGTTCCGCTACAAGAGTTTTCCCAGATGCTGTTGGAATGGCTAAAACAATATTTTCTCCTTCCAATAATCCTTTTTTAACCGCTTTTGTCTGGGGAGGATAAAGGGAAGTAATTCCTCGATTTTGAATTAAAGTAATAGCTGATTCTGGTAGCGTTAGTTCATCGATTTTCATAGAAAACCCTCCAATAACGGTTTTATTAACAAGAAAATCCTTGATCTGGAATAAAGGCAAACACGATGCTTGCAACTTGTCATTTCAAGTACGTTTTATAAAACCCGCTTTAGGTTGGAATAGAATGCCATCTTGCCGCATCCGTTCAATATTACGTTCAATAAAGTCTTTTTGCATACCTAGATTCTCTGCTTCTTCAACCACTTTTGGAATGGAAACAGCTTCACCTTTACCCTTTTCTTCAAGATCACTGATTAATTCCATTAATGCTTCGATTTTTGAACGGGTTGAAGATGATGTGCCCACCATAATTGTATCTATATCCATCCTCCCTGTTTCAGGATCAATGCCTACTTGTTTTAATGATTCTCTTAATAACCGAATAGCAGCATCAGCATCTTCAATAGAAGCTTCTTTTCGTAAAGCCATTCGGGCGTGAGATTCTGTTAAACGGATAAGGGATTCCAATTGCCGTGCGGTTATAGCAATAGGGGAATCAGCAACTTCACCGACATCACGCATTT
>JAYEJY010000140.1:0-3509 GCA_034660795.1 Promethearchaeati archaeon
ACACTATCCACTTCTCCATTTTCTATCTTAAGAATTGGAAGAGTTCCTAATAATTTCCCAATAAGACCCTTTGCTTTTCCTATTCTTCCGCCTTTAATAAGGTATTTTAAGGTACCAGCATAGCCTATAGTTTTTATTTGTGGGATAAGCTCGTCAACTTGAGTTATTATTTCATTTTTTGTTTCAAGTTCTTTTATTCTTTCATTAATTTCTAAAAGCAGTAAACCCAAAGCAGCACCAGTATTTTTTGAATCAAAAATTTCAATTGGTTTGGAGGGTAACATTTTCTTAGCTTTCTCAGCTGAATTAAGAGTTCCACTCATTTTTCTTGATATATGAAGAGAAATAATTAAATCATAGTTATCAGGGATTTCTGTGTACACTTGAAAAAATTTTTTGGGAGATGGTTGTGACGTTGTTGGTATTTCATTTAAAGTTGGTAGTAAAATATAAAATTCCTCAGAGGTCAATTCCTGACCTGCAGTAAATTCTTCACCATCCATAATTACTTTTAAAGGAACAATTTCCATGTCCAGATCTTTAACAATTTTAGAGGGAAGATCACATGTTGTATCTGATACCAATTTAACAATAGTCATGAATAACACCCCAATCAATAACTCAATTTTTCATAAAAGACTAATAAATTGCAAGAAAAAATCTTATAAAAATGATTAGGAAGGATCCTTATCATTTACAAAAAGAAATTCTCTATGTTGTTTGGACATATCATCAATCTTTAACCGAGATATAGCGCCGTATTTTTTACATTTCTTAATAATAGACTTTGGATTATTGGTATGTATGTGAACTCTAACCATATTATTGTTCTTAGCAGTTACAAGCGAACCTCCATATGAATCAAGAATCTCTCTTGTCTCATCAGCTGTAAGATAATCAGATTCAATAATGAATTCTGTACAAAATCTATATTCATCTTCTTCTTCGGTATCTTTAGCCACAGCTTCTTCTTCTATATGAATAGAATCAGATTCAACAAATTCGCCATTTGTTAAGGTTTTTAACCATCCTTCCATTATATAAACGAAGCCTTGTCCCCCAGCATCAACAACACCTGCTTTTTTCAAAACAGGTAATAATTCCGGGGTTTCTTGAAGGGTGTCTTTCGCCTCGTAATAAGAACTGTAAAGCATATCTATAAAACTTGATCCTTTCTTTGCTGCTTTCTCCGCTGCAAAAGCTGATTCTTTAATTACCGTCAATATGGTACCTTCTTGTGGACTTAATACAGCTTCATAGGCTTTTTCTGCACCATTTTTCAATGCTTTAGAAAATTCTAATGGACCTATGTGTTGGTATTCATTTAAGGTATTGCTAAAACCACCAAAAAATTGTGATAAAATAACTCCAGAATTTCCAGTGGCACCCATAAATGAACCTCGAGCAATTAAATCGGCCGCATCTTTTATACTGGAAACATCATTTTCATCTAATTCTTCAATAATCGCTTCCATAGTAAGATACATATTAGCTCCTGTATCACCATCTGCAACTGGGAAAACATTTATTGCATTAAGATGCCGTCTATATTTCTTTAATAATGATGCTGATGCCCGCATCATATTGGATAATGTTTCACCAGAAAATAACTCAAGTGTTGCCATTATAGTAGTCTCCTGTTTTTTGAATAAAATACTATTTTCTATAGCATTTAATCTTTAAAACAAATGCACATTTAAACATTTCTTTTATGACTATAAAATAAGTGTAATTTAGAAATTTTGGTGTTTTTTTGAATTACATAATCAAAAAATACTAATAAAATCGGAGATATTTGAATTAATATCAAACTCTAAAAATACTAAAAATAGTGTTTTAATATGAAATTTGGTGTACATATTTCTATTGCAGGAGGTATAGAAAAAGCAGTAACTAGAGCAAAAAAAATTGGTTGTGACACTTTTCAAATCTTTACTACAAATCCAAGAAGTTGGAAAGAAAAAGAGCTCACTAATCAACAATGTGAAAATTTTAATCAGAAATTAAAACGAACTGATATGCAACCAATATTTGCTCATATGGCTTATTTATGTAATTTAACAAGTCATGAAGAAGAAATTTGGAGAAAATCAATTAAACTAGCAATACAAGAACTAAAACGATGTGAGTGCTTAAAAATTCCATACTTAGTGATTCATCCCGGTAGTTCTAAGGGAAAGGGAAAGGAATACGCACTTAAGAGAATTCTAGAATCTATATCAACTATTTTTGAGTCATTTCATGGTAAAACAAAATTAATTATTGAAAATATTACAAATAAAAGACTTTCTTTAGGCTGTAGTTTAGAAGATATTGGAGAAATAATCAATAAATCTGTTTATGAAGATAAACTTGGCTTTTGTTTAGATACATGTCATGCTTTTGCCTCAGGATATGATTTTAGGCAAGAAGAAACTATAAATCAAATAATATCAATAACGAGAAATAAAATTGGGGTAAAGAAACTAGTATTGATTCATTCAAATGATTCTAAATATGATCTCGCTACAGGTAGAGATCAACATGAACATATTGGTTTAGGAAAAATTGGCTATCAAGGTTTTGAAAATATTTTACAAAGGAAACTATTTCGTAAAATACCATTTATTTGTGAAACACCAGTGGATGGAAGAAGGAACGATTCTGAAAATATACATGAATTAAAAAAATTATTAATAAAAATTACAAAAAGATGAATTAAGCAAAGACATCATACGTACTTGCTTCACGAGAGATATAAGGAGCCAATTTATCAATCCTAGAAGCAAAAATTGGATTAATACTTTTAGCGATAATTGTTATAATTTCCATCCTCTCGCTGTTGAAATGAGGAGCTACAGAACTTAATTCTTTTTTGGTTACTTTTTTCTTCATTGCTAATTCAGCAAGAATAGAAGCACTAGTAATAATTTCATTAATCCTCTCATTAACTTTTCGAATAACCAAATTTTCAGTAAGGCCTTTTAAATCAGAGTGTAAATTTTTACAAAATTTGTTTGAGGATCCACCTCTTATCTTACCCTTAAATAAATCAACAATAACAGCATCATCATATGCTTTAGCTAAGCTTTTTGTGGTACCAATGATATCCGCATTAACAATCTGATTTGTCCAATAAACCTTTTTCAGTTCTTTATGTGGGGAGAATATTTCTAAACTAGCAATAGCAATTTTACACATTGCTTCATCTCCCACTACAACAATTTTTTTCCCTGTTAATATCGCTAAAATTGCTTTATCTAAATCTCTTTTAATTATTTTATCAAGAAATTGTAAGCTTCCTTTAATTTTTGCTTGAGAAACGGTTATTTTTCTTGCAGCATAAAATTCCTCATACTGGATTTGGAAAGTATTAACATCTAGTAATTCATCAAGTTTTTGTTTAATTATAAAAGGTATATTTTTCCCAAATGTATATTTTGTTTTAATTAATTGTGAAATTTTTTTACAGAGAGAAGAAAAAAAGGGAGCTAAACGATACATTACCATTTGTTGAGTATCGTTCATTA
>JAYEJY010000141.1:0-3498 GCA_034660795.1 Promethearchaeati archaeon
TATTTGAAAATAGGCAAAGATTAGTTAATGAAATGGGGTCTGTAAGATTATCTTGTTGGTCTTCAGGAAAAAAGCGATAAGAATCATTTTTGCTTTCTGCATTAAAAAGAGCTATATTATAAAATAATTCCGAAGTGCTTTCAACAAGTGATTCATTATTAAGCCAATTTTCAATTGCTGGTATAAATTCCGGATCATAACTTCGAATTTTTATTTCAAAATCTTGTGCTTCTAGAAAATCTTCCGAGGCAAGATTTTTTGCTGTTGTTGACCAAATTGCGAGTCCTAAAAAAATTGCTGTTGAAAAAATTACTCCAAGAGAAAAGATTATTGCTTGACGTTTATTATTTATAATATTTCGAAGTGCAGTTTTTATATAAAAGGTGAACATTTGATTACTACCAGCAAATACTTTTCAATAAGAGACTGTTTTATTAAATAATTATAATATATAAAAAACCAAATAATAAGAACTCTTTGATTAATCTAATATGATACAATCAAAAACTATAACAAATAATATAATTATTTACTATCTCTTACGCTATTTTTGCCAGTAGTGAAACATTAATCAAATATAACCAAAATATTTATACATATATTGTTAATTCTGCACAAATAATTCTAATAAAGTGGCTTATGGAGAAAGTCTAAAATGACAACTAATAATTTTCGCAAGTCAGATTCAATAGAATATGCATTGACAAAATGGTATGATGAAATTGTTGCGATGCAATCACAATATACCAAACCTTATGAAAGAATCGTCAAAAATTGTTCTGGTGATATTCTACAACTCGGTAAAAACCTTCAAAAAAATGCTGGTAAAAAACAATCTAAATCTTCGATAAAAACTAAAGAACAATTAATTGAAGAGATTAAATGCATTATACCAGAAATTAATGAATTTATTGATTTTATTTACAATTACATTACCTTAGTAGAGGAAATTGAAGGATTTGAATTGGATTTAGATACACCTGAAAAGTTAATTTCGCTTTTTAAATCCAATATTGATACCTTTGAAGAATTAAAAATAACCCTACGAGATTTAATTAAATCAGCAAATGTTGCCTTTAAGAAAGATAAAAAACCTAAAAAAGAACTTGAAGAAACATATGAGAATCATCTCAAGAGGTTTAATAAGAAAACAAAAGAAATTAATTCGGAACATAATAAAATCTTTTCAGAATTTAAATCAATGGTTGATGAATTAAATAATGAAGTCAGTCATGCTAAAAAGATAGGCGAAGAAAAAATCGCCTAATTTTTTTCTTTCTTTCACTATTTTTTAATAGCTCTTACAATATTTATTTTAATACAAATAAAAGCTGGGCAAGTAATAATGGTTAAAAAAGCAGAAGATATTAGAATAATTGATATGAATAGTACTGAATTAGGGCTTTCAGTGCATAAATTAATGGAAAATGCTGGTGCTAGAGCAGCTGATTTAATATTATCTGAATACTCTGAAGCTAAAATCTTTGCTGTGTGTTGTGGTTCAGGTAATAATGGTGGAGATGGTTTTGTTACAACACGTCATTTGGCAGCAGCAAATAAGAAAGTTAAACTATTACTTGTTTCCCATCCCTCTAAAATAAGATCTTCAGCCGCTAAACGTAACTTCGAAATTTTAAAACAAATGGAAAAAACTATCGAAATTAGCATTATTAATGATACTTCGAAAATTAAACAATTAAAAAATGAACTTAAAAAAGTAGATGTGATTATTGATGCATTATTAGGAATAGGTTTATCGGTGGAACCATATGATCCCATAAAAAGTGCCATATTAGCTATTAATAATGTAAAAAAACCAGTAGTTAGTTTAGATATACCATCGGGTATGTGGTCCGATAAAAAGAAACTTCCAGATCTTTATGTTAAAGCTGATAAGATTCCCACTTTTCATGATTCAAAACCTTGTTTGGAAATACCTGAATTGAAGAAGAAAACTGTTATTTGTTCAATTGGTGTTCCACCAGAAGCTGAGTTATTTGTTGGTAAAGGAGATTTATTCACAACAATAAAGACTCGCAGAGATACCTCCCATAAAGGAGAAAATGGAATGGTTTTACTCATTGGTGGAAGTAAAGAATATTCAGGAGCACCACTTTTAACATCAAGAGCTGCCTTGCGAACAGGGGTGGACTTAGTTTTAACATGTGTACCTTCAAGTATTGAAAAATCTGCTCAAGCAAATTCACCAAACATTATCGTAAATGCTTGTGAAGGAGATTATTTTAATAAAAAACATATACCAACCATAACTGAATTATTATATAAATTTGATAGTGTAATAATAGGACCGGGATTAAGCCAAAAAGATGAAGTAAAAGAGTTTGTGTTAGAATTCATCAAACAATTACCAGATACTAAACCATTAGTTATTGATGCGGATGCGTTAAAAGCTATAAAAGATGATTTATCCCTTTTAACTGAAAAAAATGTTATTATAACACCTCATTCGGGTGAATTTTCAATGCTTTTTGGTTCTTCTCCTCCTGAGAAGTGGCAGAAAAGAGGATCATATGTTAATGATTTTGCCAAAAAATATGAAACATGTATTTTACTAAAAGGTCATTATGATATCATTGCTGATGGCAAGCAATTTAAGATAAATCGGACTGGACATCCTGGTATGACCGTAGGTGGTACTGGTGATGTTTTAGCTGGTATTACTGGAGCTATTTTTGCTCAAAACTCAAAAATATTTCGTGTTGCATGTTCTAGTGCCTATCTAGCAGGGAAAGCAGGTGAATTAGCAGCAAAAGATTTTGGTAATAGCCTCTTAGCAACTGATGTTATTGAAAAGATACCCGAAATTTTACTAAAAGAAAAATAGAAAAAAAGTAGACTCACTTGTATGGATATGGAATTGATTCTATACAAGTTGTGAAAAGCTCAACAGTATTTTCAATTTGTTCTTCCTCATATTCAAATATAGATTCAAATTGCATTCCCACATCTTGAATATCCTCTCTGAGAGATAACCATAAAGTTTCCTCTCTTGTTTGAGCTAATAATTCTAATATCCTTCTGTTTGAGAGCATTTTTGTTGCTTTTCGTTTATCGTTCGTTTTGATAATGAAATATTCATGTAGGAATCCAGTTGTTTGTAATTCTTTTAATTCCATAAAATAATCTTGATCACTTTTGATTACCTTTTTCTTTTTTCTAGATAAAATTTCTATTGAAAAAGGTGGGCGTTTAGCAAGCGTTGCGGATAAAGTATATTTATCTCTCTTCTTTTTGATCTTATCCCAGATAAAAGCAATAAAATAAGGTCTTCCTAAAGGAATCGCTAAGACGATCATTGCTTTCATTGGTGCATCATCACTTGTATTACATACAAGTTGAAATCGATCCTTTTCTTGTGTCACTTTTTCAAACGAATCACAATAAGGCTGAATAGGAACAGCTATTTTTGATAACATATCCAAAGCAATTTGTTTATTTTTTCTTTTCCCTAAAAAATAGCTAACACCATAAATACCT
>JAYEJY010000142.1:0-3444 GCA_034660795.1 Promethearchaeati archaeon
CCTCGGACAATAAGCTCTGGGGTACTATTTTGATCCCAATTTACAAGTTGCCCTAGAATAACTACAAATAATAATGATAATATTGCGATTGACCGGGATCGTGTTAAGCGTCTGGCTAAAAGAAAGAAAATGAGTAATTGTAAAGAACCAATTATTTGAGGTAAGAGGTAAATAGACCAATATAATGCTTCCTCTGGCAGTCCTATCATTTTAGCTCCAAAATTTAATATGAAAAAAAATCCTGGTCCTATCCATGGTAATTCTGGCAATTGAATCCAGCCATCGAAATAAATGCGTTTAATATAACGTAAAGAATCATAACCATCATGGTAAATAGGTAATCCTTCCCGCAGCATTCGCCAAGTACGAAGGAGGAATCCAAGAAATAATAGCACAACAACAATGAAAAAAACACCTAATTCACGTCGTGTATATGACTCACTAAAGGTTTTTGAGGAATTGCTCTCTCTGTATGATTCGATATGAATAGCTGGACTAGTACTGTTCATAGGCATTCATTAATTGGAATAATTATACTAATCCTTAAAACTTTTCTAGAATGTTGAAAGTTAGATTATGATTTGCCTGGAAATTAAAACACCTTACTTAGAAAAACTGTTAAAAAAATCGTAAACATGATTTTACTTAAATATTTACATCAAATCTTTTCCAAAGTGTGCAAAATTATTATAAATTAATTAACTAAAACTTTGATGGTAAACGTAATCGTGGACGCAATTTAGGAACGTTTGCATTTTCACCATCTCTGTGAAAAAAACTATATGATTATGTTATTGTAAAAAAAAGTGATCAAAATGAGTGAATTTTCATTCTGGGATCGTATTAAACAAAAACTAGGTATTATACAACCTACCGGTTTGGAAGAGGAACCAGAAACATATGAACTCCCAAAAGATCCTGAAGTAATAGTTGCTGTTCGTGATCTGAAAAAACATTTCTTAGTAGCAGGTGGCGGACTTGTCTTTAATAGAACACCAATTTTCCTCAAAGCTGTTGACGGAATATCATTTAATGTCAAAAAAGGTGAAACAGTAGGCATTGTAGGAGAATCTGGTTGTGGTAAATCCACCGCTGCACGAGCTATCTTACAATTATTAGAACCGACAGCGGGTCATGTTTTCTTCAGAAAAGAAGACGGAGAAATGGTAGACCTAGTCGAATTAGAAAAAAATGAATTACGAGAAATGCGAAGACAAATGCAAATTGTCTTTCAAGATCCTTCAGCTTCTCTGAATCCTCGTATGACTGCTTTTGATATCATTTCTGAACCATTAATTATTCATAATATTGCCTCTGGTGATGAATTAAAAATCCGGACAATCGAATTAATGGAAAAAGTAGGATTAATGATTCACCATGCATTCAGGTTCCCCCACGAGTTTTCTGGCGGTCAAAAACAACGTGTAGGTATTGCTCGAGCTCTTGCTTTAAATCCAAGATTTGTTATATTGGATGAGCCAGTCTCAGCATTAGATGTCTCAGTTAGAGCTGCAGTTTTAATGCTTCTTCGAGATCTCCAAAGAGAATTCGATTTAGCTTATGTCTTTATTGCTCACGACCTTTCTGTTATTCGGATGATCTCCGATACAGTTTGTGTTATGTATTTAGGACGGCTTGTAGAAGTGGGTACAGTTAATGAAGTCTTTGAAGATATGCGCCATCCCTATACTCGAGCATTAATTTCAGCTATTCCTATTCCTGATCCCACGGTAAAACCAGAAAGAATCTTTCTTGAAGGAGATCCTCCTTCCCCCGTTTCACCTCCACCTGGTTGCAACTTCCATCCTCGTTGTCCTATTGCTACATCTATTTGTACACAAGAAAACCCCCCACGGATACAAATCTCAGAAACGCATTTTGTTGAATGTCATCACGTAACTACAAAATAAACGGGTAAAGAACCATCCTGAAGGACAAACGTCCTTCTCTTTTTATCTATTTCTTTTTCATATTTTCGCAAGGTCTTTTTGTATTTCCTCAATTTTAAAGGGCAATACTGTCATAATAGAAAAAAGAGTAATTATACCAGCTATTGCAAAAATAATTTCATAACTGTCGCTTATTCTTGGTGTTATTGAAATATTACTGGAATTATCAAGAAACCATCCTTGGATAACTAAAGCTAATGGTTTACTTATTGAACTAATTGCTAAAAAAATACCACAAAAACTAGCTTCTTTCCCCCTGGGTATAGTATCTAATGGTAAAGTAATTTGTAGACTACTAATTAAGAGGTTCCCAATTCCGCCTAAAAAACTCAAAAAATAAATTAAAGAGAAGTTTGTAATAAATGCCAACCCCCCACAAAAACACGCATAAATGACAGATGTAATAAGAATACTTACTTTGACATTCATCTTATTTAGTAAAAAAAGACAAAAAGGCAAAGTAACTATGCTACATGCTCCCATAAGCAAATATACTTTTGTTGCAGTGTGAAAAGTAATCGTAAATCTTAATGTTAAAGCGTCAATAAAGCCACATTCAATAAGATGAGTACTTATTCCCCATATTAGTGTTACAATGAGAATATTTCCCCAAAGAACACCTCCAAGCTTGTAAAGGGCTTTGGGTAATTCTTTAAGATTTTCTTTAACATTACTTTCATTTGATTTCTCTCTCGTTTGGGTAAAAAATAATGTAGATAATATTCCTGTGAAAATTAACGAGCTTCCAGTAATTACCCAAATCAAAGCGCTATAATCTATTTCAAGTATCCAAGAAAAAATTAATTGCGCAAAAAGTGCTCCAAAAGCACCCATTCCAATAATAATAAAACTTATTCCTCTCCTTTCTTTTGAAGTAAATACTTCTTTAAACAGAGCAAACCAAGGGCCATAACTAGTTCCAATTAAAAAATGGCTAAAACATAATAATATACTCATTATAATTAGAACGAATGAACTATTTTGGGTGATTTTTTGTATTAATGGTATTGCTGTAATTACCAATCCACCTAAAACAATTCCATATAAAATACCTTTTTTTCTTTGAAATTTCCAATTCTTTAACCCATCATTAATCCCCCCACCTATGACAGCTCCAAGACATAAAGATAATAAAATTAGTATCAAAATCCAAGATATCTGATATTCAGTAATACAATGTTCTTTCCGGAGTATTGTTCTAAGGAAAACATAATCCAATGTAGTTACGAAATTATACCCAATATTATATTGACTAATTACTAAACCTCGAATAATTGCATGTCTTCCAGGAAAAGAAAATCTTTGTTTTAATTGTTTTTCTTGATTCTTTTTTCTTTGTACATTCTGAACACTTTTTACAGTTTCTTTAGGATCTTTTTTTTTGTTGAAAGAGTTTCTTATTAAATTGATTTGGCATGTTTCTATCAGCTTAGAATTCTGGTATTTATAGAAAATTTGTGATTTTTTGAGTTTCATACTTTCTGTGATTGATTTT
>JAYEJY010000143.1:0-3423 GCA_034660795.1 Promethearchaeati archaeon
GATTTAGATGTTTTAAGCAATATTCAATTGGTTAAATTAGTTCGACATTTAATGGATTATTCTGAAAAACGCCCAGCAATCAAAATTATTAGATTATTATATGCCTTAAAAGTTATATTAAATGAATTATTTTTTGATGTTGATCCAACAGAAATTACTGCAGAAACTCGCACCCAATTAATAGGCGCTTATAATGAATTAGAGAAATATCCTCCAAAGGAAACATTATCTTTTATCAGACATTATATTGATATTAATCTAAAACCTCGCTCAACAGGTTTAAGTGATGTAGTTTATCTAATACGAATTTTTAACTTAAAAGAATATGAAACTGATTTATTATCAATTGCAAAACGGAATAATCTTAATTTAGAAGAACAAGTGGATTTAATTGGTTGCCTTGGAGATATTGGCTCTGAAAAATCAGCAGCTTTTATTCGACAGAAAATTAAGCAATTCTTGAAAAATCATCCTAGAAAAGTGATAGCCCAATCTAATGTAAATTATTCAAGATTGATTGATTTTGATCGTGATTATGAACAAACAAAATTAAAATATATTAATTATTTATATTCAGAGAAGATTTATGACTACTACTCAGATGAAGATTTAACAAACATATTTTATTGGTATTCAATTCGCTCCTTGAGTAAAATCTCATCAAAAGAATCGATTTCACTCTTTCTAGAGGCACTTGACGATAGTGATCCAAAAATCCGATATGAAGCAATTAAAGGACTCATAAATAATAATGTGTATAATTCAGAAATTGAAGAAAAACTAGTTTATTTAGCTAGAAATGATAAAAAAGTTTCAATTCAAAGTCAAGCACTTCTTGCTCTAGGTTCCTTGAATTCTCAATCAGCAATCCCGCTTTTTATTAATCATATTTATGAAGCAATTGAGAAAAAGGTCTTTACAATAGTAAGTGAAATTGATTCAATATATGATAATCGTTGGGAATTTTCCTTTAATAAAGAAAAAGATTTTCACCATGAAAATAAGGATAGTGCTGAAAAAGATGAAAATTCACAAACATTGCCTAAATTTAATAAAAAATATCTTGATGAGGATATTGTAAATTGGTTGAATATACATAATAAACAGAAATTTAGTTTTTTTGAATTACGTGAAGACTTCAAAAGCGTTTTAGAGAATAATAATTTCATATTAGATGATTTTACTCTTAAGGAACAATACAATCCATTTCTGGAAAAAGAGGAACTTAATGAAGAATGGGATTATACAATAAGTGAAAAATTCAGGAAATTAATCCTAGTTGATGTATCACTTGAGGCTATGAAAAGAACGGAAGCTGAATTACCAATTAATGAATTAATTGAAATTCTTGATTATGAATTAGATGATGAGATACTTCTCGATATTCTTATAATATTAGCTAAAAGAGGAATAAATTTTGCTAGAAAAGAATTAATCGAATTATTTGATCAAAATAATTACATCCGTGCACGGGAAATTATTGAAACACTAGGTTCTCTTACTCCTCATGAGTTTTCTAAAATCGCCTATTCACTGAAAAAATCACCAGATTGGATTTTACAAGATTTCTTGAAAAATTTCCAAAAATAAATTTATCATATTTTATTTCATTTGCAAATGGTTTTATAGTATAAGAACACACATTGATTTGTTGATAATTATGTCCCAGGTATCTGAGCAATATGATTTCAATATACCAATTTTCCGCAAAGTATGTTTACCTAAAAGAGTAGCTATTACAACTTTGACCTATGCACCTTTAGTGTCGTTTATTCTTGGTACAATTACTTTAGCTGCTCATACCATTCTCTTTCCTTATTATGTCTTGGTAATTTTGGCTAGAGGACGTCCACCAAAAGCACTTTATCTCTGGGTGTGTTTCAATTCGGCATATATTTATGGAGCAATCCATGAAGATAAAGAAGTCTGGTATGATTTTTGGTGTTTATATTATGTCTATTTTGGATATATATTCGGTTTTATTAATTGGATTTTAACTACTGTTTCAATCGCTTTAATTTTTCCAATCTTCATCTATATTGAAGAATGGAGTCTTCTTATAAATACAACCTATCGTATAACTTTCGGTAATTGGAAAACATTAACTAATAGATGCCCTGAAATGCGATATAAAAAATCAATGAAAGACCAAAAACGAAAAGAACAGAAACAAAAAGAAAAATCGAAATTCCGTAAGGCAAAGAAGAAAGGGGAAATACATGATGCTGACTATCAAATAGTAAAGGTTAAAGATGATTCTTCCCAAAAAGGCAAACTTGTAATCTGTTCAGTTTGTGGTGCTGAGAACACAGCCGGATCAACATATTGTATTAAATGTGGTAGTTACATAGGCAAATAAACCTTTTAGCTTTTTTCTGATTTTTTAATTAGCAATACTATGGAAAATTTTAGCTAAAACTAAATCTATTATTTTTGATTGTTATTAGATAAAAAAATATTTTCTAGAAAATAATTTCTATGGTTTTTTAGATACTAATAAAATAGATTTCGTACCCTTGCTAGTTGCTTCAAAAAATTCTTTATTATATTCATTTAAAAGAACTTTAACTATATGACTTTGCTAGAATAACATAAGAAAAAATATTTACTTTTTCAAAATATTAATCAAATTTAGCTTCTTTCCATTTAGTAACATCTCTAATAATTGAAATAACTTTTGAAGGAGTCTTTTCACCTTCTTCTAATATTGGAAAAAGCCTAGACTCAAACCACACATTTTTATTTTTAATTGGTAATGAGTATTCAATTTTTATAATTTTATTTTTTGTAATGCATTCATCTAGCATTTTTAGAAAGAATTCAGCTTGTCCTTAAGGAAAAACATCCCTCATATTTTGTCCTTCTAATTCTTCGCGTGGGAGAACAAGAAGACTTTCAGGACAAGTTGGTGATACTTTTAAATAATTACCATCTTTATCAACCAAAAAAATCAGAGCATTTAATGGTTCTAAAATTGTTAAAATGTCTTCTTTAAATTGTTTTAACTCCATAATTTCTTGAGTTAACTGTTCAATCTTTTTTTCAAGAATTTCTTTCTTCTCCATAGCTTATTTAAACCACCTTGTGATTTATTATTTTTTGATATTGTAATTTTTTTAAGATAATTGTTGCTTCTAATATAGCACAAAAAAGCATTGTTTACAGTGCAATGAAAATTTTCTTCAATGAGCATCGCATAGCAAGTTTGCTGGTATTTAAGGGTTTTATAAACCCTGTCATTATATTCTGCAAATTTATAATCCAAAGGGGCAGCAGAATTATCTTCAAAAAAAAGAACTTCATCAATGAGTCCAACTAATTTTAATTTATCGGAAGAAAGGTAAACATCGGTTTTTTTACTTACACAACCGATTTTTTTCCTCAGATAATCTCTATTCATTTTTTCTTTGATTTCGTGCATAT
>JAYEJY010000144.1:0-3421 GCA_034660795.1 Promethearchaeati archaeon
AGATATTTTGGGGCGATTTGAGAAATCCTGAAGATGTTTATCAGGCAGTTCAAGACAGGGAAGTAATAATACATCTTGGTGCTATAATTCCTCCATTAGCTAATGAAAAACCAGAGCTTTCTCAAATGGTAAACTATGGAGGAACCCTAAATATTCTTCAAGCTTGTCAGGCACAAGACAATCCCCCTAAGCTCATTTTTAGCTCTTCTGTCGCGATTTATGGTGATGTAAGACATTTAGAAGATAAATTATTAAAGACATCTCAACCCTTCAATCCCAGTCCACATGATCATTATGCTAGACAAAAGATTGCTTGTGAAAAATTAATCAGTCAATCAGATTTAGAGTGGGCAATCTTTAGACTCGCGGCAATTGGAACATTAAAATTAAATGTTGATCCTTTAATGTTTGAAGTTCCTTTAGATACACGTCTAGAATATGCTCATACGAAAGACACAGGATTAGCTTTAGCTAAAGCAGTTACTACAGAGGAAGTATGGGGAAATATATTTCATTTAGGCGGTGGACCTGACTCTCGAGTTACTTATAAAGAATATGTCAATAGATTATTGGAAGCGATAGGTGTTGGTACTTTACCGGACGAAGCTTTTGGAGATAAACCTTTCCACTGTGGATATATGGACACTAAAAGAAGTCAAGCATTACTGAATTATCAAAAACATACATTTAATGATTATGTTCAAGAAATAAAAAACCGTTATCAGTTTATTCGCTTTTTCATCAAACTCTTCAGACCAATAATCCGTTCGTATTTATTACGAAAATCTCCGTACTATAATGACTATCGCCAAAAAACAAAAGATTATCTACAATCCAAACGTCTAAAAACAAAAAAGATAAAGCCAGAAGACAAGAAAAAGCCAATAAACAAGAAGAAAATTATCAAAAAAAATATACAAAAAACATAATTTAAGGAATATATTCATTTAATTATTTAAATAAAAAATAAGGAACTACTTAGTTTGAGTTTTTGCTAATTTTTCGGTTATAGAAATATTAATTTTTTATAAGAGTCAATAATATCTTATGAGTATTTGTGATGGTAAGAGAATTTGACCGAAAAAACAGTTATTTTTCCGAATCAGCTTTTTTTAAAACACCCAGCTATTAGAAATAATAGAATTGTATATTTAATTGAATGTAACAGATATTTCAAGGATTTTGCTTTCCACCAAAAAAAACTCCTCTTTCAACGAGCAACAATGAAAGCCTATCAAAAACAGATAGAGAAACAAGATATCATAATTAAATATATTAACAATAACCAATTCCAATCAATGGATAATTTTTTTAAAGCATATATATTAACAGATGATAAAATAAATATACATATAATTGAAATTATCGATAAAAAATTAAGTAAAAGATTTGAAAAAGCTGCAGAAAAATTCAAGGTAGAAATTATTTATTATCCAACACCAGCATTTTTATGCTCTAAAAAGTGGATAATAGAATTCTTTCATAATAAAAAAGGATATTTCATGACTGATTTTTACAAGGCTCAGAGAAAAAGAATGAAAATTCTATTAAAAAAAGGCAAACCTATTGGTGGTAAATGGAGTTTTGATAAAGAAAATAGAAAAAAGCTTTCTGCTTCAGTTCAGATTCCAAAATATCCTACCTTTGGTAAAAATAACTGGGTAAAAGAAGGAAAACAATATATCAAAGAAGGATTTCCAAAAAACCCAGGTACGACAGATAATTTCATTTATCCAACCACAATAAAAGAAGTAGAAATTTGGTTTTTAGATTTCCTTGAAAATCGCTTGAATTATTTTGGCGATTATGAAGATGCGATTAGTAAAAATCATCGATTTTTATTTCATTCTGTTTTATCACCATTATTGAATTGTGGACTAATCACACCAAAAAATGTCATTCAAAAAACACTTGATTATGCTGATGAAAATCAAATTCAATTAAATTCACTTGAGGGATTCATTCGTCAGATTATCGGGTGGCGAGAATTCATTAGAGCAATATATCTACTTGAAGGTGAAAAACAGAAAACAAGTAATTATTGGAAATTTGAAGCTAGATTACCCTCCTCATTTTATGATGGAACAACAGGAATTTTACCTGTTGATAAAACGATAAATAAAACAGTAGAAAATGCTTATTGTCATCACATTGAGCGTCTTATGATTCTGGGTAATTTTCTATTATTAACTCGAGTATCACCCAGAGAAGTATATAACTGGTTTATGGAATTATTTATAGACGCATATGATTGGGTTATGGTTCCAAACGTTTTTGGCATGAGTCAGTTTGCAGACGGAGGATTAATGGCAACTAAACCATATATAAGTTCATCAAATTATATTCTTAAAATGAGTGATTATCCAAAAAAAGGGTGGGGTAAAATTTTTGATGCTCTCTATTGGTCTTTTCTTATTGATTTTAGAGAAAAACTAACAACCAATCCAAGAATGAATCTTATGTATAGTATTTTAGACAAGAAAAAAATTGAAGATAAAAAAGAATATCAAAAGATTTCAAGAGAATTTTTGAAAAGATTTCATGAAAGTGCAGAAATAGAATAATTATCAATGTGTTTCATCTCTATGGTTCATTTTCCGTAATGAAAAATCTCTTTGGTAATATTATTTATCATCTTAATCTTATCCTTAGCTGATCACATAGTTGATTCCATAAATTCTCTAAAAGATTTCTAGATTTCCGGCGTGTTATATTTTTTCTTTGAAATTCTTCTTTCCTAATGGAATCCATAATTTTAGAAGCTTTTTATCATATTTCACCCATGAAAAGCCATCAGAGATCCTCAATGGTTTAAGGAATCAATAATTGCCAATGTTGCATTAAATTGATTAAAATAAGAAACGTTAATTTATTTTGACATTTTTGTAAGCTTTTTATGCAAAATTGAATGGTTCACCGAATTGATCCATTTTGTTCAAAATTTTACTAGAGAATATTATGTGCTATCTCCTAGTCCTTACTGTCACTTGGGGAAATCGAATATTACTTAAAAAGTAAGGCATCTTTATTATTACTTTTGATTAAAAGTTCTTTAGCATTATGTTCAGGATTCGTAGCATACACCATAATAAAAAGCCTCAAATAATACCTAGACATATCAATAAATCTTGATGATTATTATTGTGTGTTTTTTGGCATTATTTAAAGAGTAAAAATAGTTGAAAACAAATGAATTTTTCTATTGTAATTCAGATATTTTAAAAAAAAAGCAAGTATTTTTTTTATCAAAGTATAAATTAAAGATTATTCATTCAATCCTTAAAATGTTTATCAATTTCTTGAATATATTCTTGAATAATTCCCAACATTGCTTGTTGATGCTTGAAGGATTCTTCTGATTTTTGATGAGAAATAACTTGATCATATATATTCTCTAGTCTGGTTGGATTAACAATTTTAC
>JAYEJY010000145.1:0-3415 GCA_034660795.1 Promethearchaeati archaeon
CCAAAACTAGCAGAAAAATATCAAATTGACCTACTAATCATGGCGTTACCAAAAAATAACGAAAGTTTTATCCAAACAGCAAAGAAAACTCTCGATTCTGGTGGAAGACTTATTTGTTACATAACAGCAACAGAAAATAAATTGAATGAAAAATTACAAGAGTTTAATGAAAATAACTTCCACATTATTAAAAAAGTAAAGGGGATTTCAATAGCCCCTTTTGAATGGCGTTACACGATTCATCTACGAAAAAAAGGATCAAAAAGATAAGTATTTTTTTAATTCGATTTTATTTTATTGATTTGTTCTTTTTGTCTCTTATATGGTTTATAAGATAAAATTAAACTAAAACTACCAATAAATGCTAAAAGAATAACAGTAAAACCACTTACTATTTGGAACCATACAATATTAATTAAAACACTCCAAATAAATAAGCCAATAGTCAATATATTCTGAAAAATAATGAGTAATATGACAAATATTACATTTCTTCGAAAAACTTTGAGAGGTATTCTCTCACTTTGCTCAGTTGTACTATCATGCTTATTTATTGATTTTATGTTTTTGTTAGTATTTTGATGTGGTTTTTTATTTTCAGTATTTTTTAGCTTTTTAATTACAAAATAATCCTTTTGACGTTCTTTATCAAATAGTATACCAGTAAGTAATCCTAATAACAAGAAAAAGATTGCTAATGAAAAAACTAGTATATAAGCTAAATAGTTTTTTGGGAGAAAAATTGCTAATAAAATAAGACTAAGAACATCAAATAATAATAATCCATATAGAATCCAAATTTTTGAATTTTTAGCATTATCAGTTTTTTCTAAACTTGCAGTCATAATATTTACACTAATTTTAATATTTATTATTCTAACTAACAAATATTAGAAATAAATAATAAAAAAAGGAAAAATGGCAGGAGTTTTACGTTATTATTTTTCCGTCCTTAATCTCAACTTTTTGGTCAACTTCTTTCATAATTAACGGATCATGGGTAACAACAATGACAGTTAAACCCAAGTCTTTATTCAATTGATGTAAAAGTTTCATTAAACTCTCACCTGTCTTTGAATCAAGATTTCCTGTTGGTTCATCAGCAAATAGGATGGTAGGATTATTAATTAACGCCCGCGCAACGGAACACCTTTGTTTTTCACCACCACTTAATTCACTCGGTTTATGATCAATTCTATCACCTAAACCAACTTTATCAAGTAACATTATGGCTCTCTCACGATCACTTTGCTTAATTCCGTCGGGGATAACAGGTAAGAGAACATTCTCCAATGCAGTTAATGTTGGAACTAAGAGAAATTGTTGAAAAATAAAGCCTATCTTATTCTTCCGGATATTAGCGAGCCTGTTTTCAGGTAATCGTGTTATTTCATCACCATTCAAAAAGACTGATCCAGAAGTGGCACTATCCATACAACCTAGAATGTTTAAGAGGGAGCTTTTTCCGGAACCACTTGGCCCTATAATTGCTACCATTTTTTTGGCTTGAAAACCAATAGTAACATTGTCTAAAGCAACAACTTCTGCTGGGGTATCTTTATTATAAATTTTATAGAGATTACTAACTTCAATAATTGCTTCATCATGTCTTTTTGTTTCCGATATTTCGTTTTGTGAAATTATGCCTGTCATTTTGTAGCACCTTCTTTATAATTATAGCCCCCTAATAACCTCCATAGGCTTAATGCGGGATGCATAATAACCTGGAAGTAAACCACCAAGTAAACCAATACCCGTTCCAAAACCGATGGCTGTAAGAACGATTTCCCAAGTTATAGTCACAAATGCTCTATCTGCGATGTATTCAACCATATAGACTAATCCTAATCCAAAGAGAAATCCTACTAATGATCCAATTATCCCAACAATAAGGGATTCAAGAATGATATCGAAAAAGATAGTTCGATTTTTCCAGCCTGTTGCTTTCATGATAGCAAATTCTTTCATGCGTTCATTAACCCCCATTAATTGAGCAACAATAATCGCCATTCCACCAGCAAGAATACTAACAATAGATACAATCAATGAAAAGGTGTCAAATGTATCCATTACAGTGTTTGCTGATTCAATATTTGCACCTTGTAAAGAAACACTCATTTTGGGGGTTAAATTCTCGATTTCTTCTGCGTAATCTTTTGTTTCTTCAATATCTTCTGAATCAAAACGTACCCGAACAACATTGTACCCCTCTTGTTCATAGGGGAGATAATAATCGTTTATTGCTTGTGCAGTTTCAAGAGACATTAAAATCAATGGATTCAAAAATCTCATAGGCCCATCTTCGGTTTCAAAGATACCAGAAGTAGTAAGTGTTAAAGAAAAGGTTTCATTAACTCTATATTCAAAATCCTTCCCCACTTCAAAAAGATCCGGTGCGTTGTCAGCAATAATATCAGCTACAATAATTTCATATTTTTTATCAAAGAGCTCCCCATCTGCAATTGTCCCTGTGCCACCATTTAATTGTTGATCTTTTTCAACGATTACTCCCCTCGATTCAATCTGCATAACCTGTGGAAGAGAAATGTTTTCAGAAAATTGTTGAAAACCATTTGCATATATTTCAGGGCTAATAACCTCAATCTTACTGGAAGAATTAATTGATTGAATTATATCAGTTATATTATCAGGTAATTGTGACATCGGGGTAGCTTTATTGAATTCCTTAACTTCGACATCACCAGCTTTATCCAGTAATGTATCACTCATCATGCTTTCCATGCCAGCTGTCGAAGCTGATAAAACAACCATTAAGGAAATACCTATTCCAATACCAACTATTGAAAGACCTGCAATTAGTTTTTTTCTAAAAGCGTTCTGAAACGCGAATTTAATTACTTCTAAACTCATTAGTTACTCACCTTATTTTTTTGTGGAAAGATATGCGTTTTTTAGTTTAGTATAATATCAATTATAAGTTTATACTAATATGAACTTAACAGAATACTTATATAAACTTTTGCAAATAACTTATATGTTAACTAGAGGAAAAAAAATGACCAAAAGACTCAGTCGAGACCAAAGAGAAAAATCAATAATTGATACAAGTCTTAAACTATTTGCCGAACATGGGTTTGAAGCCACAAGTATGAGAGCAATAGCAAACACTGAGGATATTTCAGAATCAATGTTATACCGGTTTTTTAGCAATAAATACGAAATATTAGAAAAAATTATGGAAAGTGAAATCAAAGAAATAATTAAATCATTCAAAAATATTTTTGAAACAATTAATGCAATGATACCTGATTTAGAGGTTTCATTACCTATTATAGGCAAAATGATGATGTTGCAAATAACAGAAAATCAAAACATCATCCGATTTATCACTCGAGAGCGGGGAAATCTCCCACATATCTTGAACGATTTACGAGAAAAATTAAATATTAAGGAA
>JAYEJY010000146.1:0-17277 GCA_034660795.1 Promethearchaeati archaeon
GTTTCAAGACCGATTATAGTCTGATGTAATAGGACGTGATTGAGTACGGAGCCTAATGCATATTTCGCATTTTCAGCCTCAAGCACTTTTTCAATAGCTTCCGAAATGGCTATCCCCAAGGATCCTGGGGTATCGGGCTCTTTTTTCAAGATTTCTTTGCCTATTTTGGTCTGTTTACTTGGGGAAGGATAGACATTTGCTCCAAATAAGTTCATGATTGTTCGTCGATGTGGTTTTTGGTCATAGGAAATTCGGACCATATAGACCTCAATATCAAGGTCGAAAAATAGCCCAGCAAAAGCTAATGCTGTTCCCCATTGTCCTGCTCCTGTTTCGGTGTACAGTTTTTCGACCCCTTCTTTCATATTGTAATATGCTTGTGGAATAGCGGTATTTGGCTTGTGAGAACCAGGTGGGCTAACGCCTTCATATTTGAAATAAATTTTAGCTCTGGTTTTTAAGGCTTTTTCAAATCGTTCAGCATGGTATAAAGGACTTGGTCGATAACGAGAATACACTTCTTGGACAGCTAGTGGTATGTCTATGTAGCGCTTAGTACTGGTTTCTTGCTGTATAAGTGATTTTGGAAAAATAGCTTCCAACTCTTGTGCCGTTGCAGGTTCTAGGGTTTGGGGGTTTAAAGGAGGACAAAATTCCTCGTTCGAAACCTTGTTGATATCCGCTAAAATATTGTAATATTTTACCGGCATTTCTTGAAACGGTAAATCAATTCTATTATGATTTGTTTTCGTCATTTCATTTTCATCTCTTGTAATTTTTTAATCATACAACCCCCAAGGTTACGATGACTGCAAAAAAATCATTAAAATCCATTTACAAGATAATATTTGGGGCATATTTTTCAATTGTTGAAAATAGACGACCTATAATCAACCTATTTTAATTAACCAATGTGCCATATTAGATTACAAAATAATGCTCTTGTTCTCTAACTAAAGAAAAAGTTGTTCTCGCCAAGGCCAGATGTCTGCAAGTACGTTTATGATGCTAAATATTCTAATTGTCGAGGTCTTAAATTCTGTAATATAGGATAAGCTATTTTTTAAGAATTGAAGAAAATTCTCTCGTAGATGCTTTGCCATATATTCTTTGTGATTTTTCATTTCTTGCTAGACATCCTAACCTTAACGGTTAGTTGATTACCTTATCGGATAAAGGTTTGTATTTTAAATATTTTATGCATTTTATCAAAAAATTGTAAACGTGCTTTTTTTGATATTCTCGTTATGTAATCAACATTTTTGTATTCTAACCGGAATATTCTGTTTTTTTAGATATTCTTTCAAATTTTGTATAGTTATTTCATTATAATGAAATAATGATGCTGCTAATACCGCTTCAGCTCCAATTTTTATGGCTTCTTGAAAATGTTCATAAGATCCGGCTCCCCCAGAGGCAATAACAGGAATATTTACTTGAGTACAAATTTTCTGTAGCAATTCAAGATCATATCCTTTTTTTGTACCATCTCGATCCATACTGGTTACTAATAATTCTCCAGCACCCAATTTTTCAGCTTTTCTTGCCCATGCTATTGCGTTCATTCCTGTTGGTTTTGAGCCGGCGTGAGTTATTACTTCCCAGTGCTTATTTTCTTTCTTTTTGGCATCAATTGCAACAATAATTGACTGGGAACCAAATTTCTTCGCTCCTCGAGTTATTATATTCGGAGTTTTCACTGCAGCAGTATTGATACACACTTTCTCTGCGCCAGCATTGATTATGGTTTCCATATCTTCTATTGTTCTTATCCCCCCACCTACAGCAAATGGAATTAATACACTCTCAGCGACTTTTTTTATAACTTCTATTGTGCTTTTACGTCCTTCAATAGTTGCGGAAATATCGAGAAAAACTAACTCATCTGCGCCTTCTTTATTATAATGTTTCCCAAGTAATACAGGATTTCCTGCATCTTTGAGATTCTTAAATTTGACACCTTTCACTACTCGACCATCTTTTACATCTAAACAAGGAATAATTCGTTTTGCTAATGTTGAATAGTTATAAATTCTATCGATTTCTTTTTGTAGTAATGTATAATTGATTTTTCTTTCATAAAGTGCGCTACCAATAACAATTCCCTGACAAATTTTTAGTCCTGACCTAATATCTTGAATTGTTGCAATACCGCCAGCAGCGATAATGTTACTGTTTGTTTGTTCACTAATTTTCTTATAAAGCTCACTATTAAAGCCTGTATTCATACCATCTCTTTTGATATCTGTTATGAGGAATGACTTCACACCCAATTTTTCGTATTTTTTTAATGCTTCATCAATGGTAATTTTAGTATCTTTTAACCATCCTTTTGTTCGTATTGTATTGTCTTTTACATCAAGACTAACAATTATTCTATCCGGATATTTTTGAAGTAACTGTTCTAGGTTATCGGGTTGCTCAACTGCAAATGTACTTAAAATGATTTTATTTATGCCTTTTCTCAACATTTGTTCAATGATGTCATTAGTTCGTAATCCACCACCCAATTGAACTTTTATCCCTATTTCTTTACAGAATCGAATAATTTTAATTATTGTTTGTTGATTTTTTGTGATTGAAGATTTACCTTTTTTTGCCCCATCTAAATCAACAATGTGCAGAGTAGTTATTCCTAATCGAATGAATTGTTTAACGATCTCTAAGGGCTTTTCACTATAGATTTTTTCTTTCTCATAATTGCCTTGCTGTAAGCGAACAACGTTTCCTTTGATGAGATCGATCGCTGGAATTATTTCTTTTTTATTCATTTTTCAACCTCCTCTTGGTTTATTATACTTTTAATCCAGTAGCGAATAATTTGTAAACCTGTTTTCTGACTTTTTTCAGGATGAAATTGTGTCGCAAGAATTTTTCTGTAGAGAATAGTTGCGGGTATTCTCACACCATGTAAGGTATAATTGATGATAATTACATCAGAGACAGGTTGACAAAAATAGCTGTGGTTAAAATACCCATATCCAGTGAAATAGGGTTTCCGAAGTGGTTGAATTTTATTCCAACCTGTGTGTGGTATTCTGATATTCTTTTTTGAAGGGAGTTTTCTAACCTGGCCTTTTATAATCTTCAAGCCTTGTATTTCCGGAGTTTCCTCCGATTTCTCAAACAATAATTGCATTCCGAGACAAATACAAAGAGTAGGTTTTTGTTGGATTTCTTTTTGTAAGATTTTTTGAAAACCTCTTTCTTCAAGTGAATTCATAGCATTACCAAAAGAGCCTACACCTGGTAATACTAATGCTGTTGCGTTATTGATATCATCTTCTTTATCTGAGATTATGCTTTTCATTTGAAATTCTTGGAAAATTTTTTGCACAGAACGTAAGTTTCCAGAGCCACCAAAATCAATAATCGTTATCATTAAAATCAGCCTGTCTTCTTTCTCTTTTTTTGAAAAGTGTCTGATAACGTACCTTTCGATGAAGGAAGTAACCCCTTACGTTTCGGATCTATCCTACTGGCTTCATCTAGTGCTCTTCCTAATGCCTTGAATAGTGCTTCAGCGATGTGGTGATTGTTTTTTCCTGATAATACTTTCACGTGAAGTGTGATAGCTGAATTCGTTGCAAAGGAATGAAGAAAATGTTCAATAAGTGTCACAGAGATTGGGGGAATTCCTCCAACAGTTTTTTCTTCCCACGGTATTTCTGAGAGAGAAAAATAGGGTCGATTCGAAAGATCAAGGACAATTAAGACTAATGTTTCATCCATTGGTAGATAACAAGAACCAACTCTTTTGATGCCTTTTTTCTCATGCAATGCTTCCTTGAATATTTGTCCAAGAACTATTCCTACATCTTCAACGCAATGGTGAGTATCAATCGATAGGTCACTTTTTGCTTGAATATCAAGATCAAATATTCCATGGATTGCTATTTGCTCTAAAAGATGGTCAAACATAGGAATACCGGTATCAATTGAATAGTCGCCTGTTCCATCAATGTTTAAGGAAATTTTGATGGAAGTTTCTTTCGTTTCTCTTTTAATTTTTGATTTACGATTCATTGTTGTATTTCTCCTCAAAAAAAACTCTCATTTTTTCATATACGATTAACATGTCTTTTTTTGTTCCAATACTTATTCGAAGTGATTTTTTGAGCATTTTATTGGAGTAAATTCTCACTAGGATTCCTTTCTTTTGTAGAAATTGGGCTAATTGGTCTCTCAATTTTTTCGTCTGAAAATGGAGAAGAATAAAAGGTCCTTGTGTTTGAAAGATCCAAAAATTAGGATATCTCTTTTGTAATTTGATGAGTTTTTCAAGAAAGTCATTCCGTGTTTGTTTAATCTCTGAAATTTGTTGAGGAATAATTGGATCTTCTAATGCTACCCTTGCTAATTTTTGGGCAATAACATTTACATTATAGGGATGTTTAATTTTTAAGATAGTCTTTCGTATATTTTTAGGCATTAACCCGTAGCCAATTCGTAGACCACTTAATCCGTATGCTTTACTAAATGTTCTTAAGATTATCAAATTGGAATAGTTGTTGAGTTGTGATACTACACTTGGTTTATCAGCATATTCTATATATGCTTCATCAATTACTACAAGGTTGACATTGGCCAAGAGCGTTTTAATAAAAATAACGGAATCAAATCGGCCATCTGGGTTATTTGGCCTTGCGAGGAAGATAATTTTAGCTGCTTTGGCTTGTTCAAGGAATTCTTTTTCAATGATTATATTGGAGGCAAATGTTTTCCCACAATTTACTTGTGCTTGATAAGACTCGAATGTTGCTCGATTTATTCGACTATAAAATTTATACATCTCAAATGTGGGGTCAATAGTCAAAACTTTATCCTTTGGTTCTGTATATGCTCGGATAATTAAATCAATTAATTCATCAGCACCAGCGCTAATAACCACATTATTGGCTGAAATGTTCTCTATCTTAGCTATTTTGTTGCATAATGTTGTGCTTAAGGGATCAGGATACCAATGTAAATTTGTTAAATTTTTTAGATTTTGTAAGACACTATTCGGTGTACCAAAGGGATTCTCATTTCGATTTAATTTGATAATTTCTTTTTTGGTAATCATGTTTTGTTTGGATAAAGCGTCGATGTCATTTTGTGGTTCATAAGCATCCACTTCTTGAAGAAAAGCAGCGCTCGGAGGATTAGCCATTTTTTCTCCTCCTTGCTGCTTCAGCGTGGGCTGTAAGCGATTCTTTCCTGGCAATTATTTCAGCTGCAGTTGATATTTTTCCAACTGTTTTATTATCTAATTCAATAAGACTTATTCTTTTTACAAAATCTAATACAGAAAGTGGCGATGCAAATTTAGCAGACCCACCTGTTGGCATTACATGGGAAGGTCCGGCTACATAATCCCCTATAACTTCACATGAAATTTCTCCGAGGAAGATTCCACCAGCATTTTTTATATCATTAACAAATTCTTGCGGATTAATTGTGATAATTGAAAGGTGCTCTGGAGCAAAATTATTGATTAGTTCAACTCCTTCTTTCATTGATTTTGTAAGAACTATTCCTCCTTGTTTTTTCAGTGATTTTCTAATGATTTCCTGCCGTGATAATTTGTGTATTTGTTGTTGGATTTCCACTTGTACTTGCTTAGCTAATTTAGCATCTGGCGTAATTAATATCGGTATTGCTAATACATAATGTTCTGCTTGAGCCAAAAGATCAGCAGCAACTAATTCTGACGAGGCTGTTTTATCAGCAAGAATCATAGCTTCAGTCGGACCAGCAATGCCATCAATACCCACATATCCGAAAACTGCTTGTTTTGCAAGTGCTATGAAAATATTCCCTGGTCCAAAAATCTTATTGACTTTGGATATTGTTTCCGTACCAAATGCTAAAGCAGCTATTGCTTGTGCACCACCTACTCTAAAAAGCCGAATATTGGTGTTAGATGTCATTTTCTGTAAGAGTTCACAAGTTGCTAAAATAACCGGATTTATTGTGCCATCTTTTTGAGGGGGTGTTGTGATAGCAATCTCCTCTGAACCTGCAAGAATAGCTGGAATTGCAGTCATAAGTAAAGAAGAAGGTAAAGGTGCTGTTCCACCAGGCACGTATACGCCAATTTTCTGGATGGGTCTGATAAGTTGCCCGAGTCGTCCACCCAATTTAGTGGTGATCCAAGATTCAATTGGTTCTTTTGTATGAAACTCACGTATGCGATTCCGTGCCATGATTAAGGCTTGTTTTACCTCCTTAGATAAATCATTTAGAGCAACCCGCAATGTTTCAGTTGGTATTTCAATATTTTCCGAAATATCCACTTTATCAATTTTTTTCGTCCATTTTCGTACTGCTTGATCACCAGTCGTTCTGACATCTTCAATAATAATGTTAACTACTTCATAAGGTGTTAACTCTTTTCCGAAGATTTTCTTTATACTTTCTTTTACTTTTTGAGTAGCACCCATCTCAAGGATAGATTGCCTCTGAAGAATTGTCTTCTTTGCTTCTTGTACGGTATAAATTTTCGTCATTCTTTCACATCCAATTTTTCTAATAATTTTTGATATTGTGGTGGTTCCTCTTCAAAAACATATAAACAGGGAGTAACGACAACTCCGCTTCCACCTATTCGACGCAAACCTGCTAAGGCCTGCCGTAATTTTGCTTTAGCAACAATAATATGCACTGCAAACCAGTGATTATTGTTTGTAGCTGAGATAACTTGAGAAATAGTTGGTCCTTGAAGACCAGAGAGTTCGTGTTGTGAAAAAAGTCGTTCTGCTATTTCTTCTGGAGAATTACCACGCATATTAACAAAAACTGAGACAACTTTCCTTGCACGAAGAGCACCGTCGAAGTATTCCAAGAATATTTTTGCTAAGTTACGAATCTCTTGCGTATACAATGCTTGTGTGTTTCCTATGTAAACAGCCTGAGAGGAAAGTAAGCACCCATCTGCTAATCGTTTAAGTCGGTTATCGGCTAATGTCTGACCAGTCGATACTAAATCAACTATGATATCAGCATAATCTAAGGCAGGCGCAACTTCAATTGTTCCCTTAGTTGATATGATTTCACAAGAAAGCCCTTTTTCGGTGAAAAATACTTTCGTTAAATTAGGAAATTTTGAAGCTACTCGTAAACAGTTTTTTACTTCTTTCAGTTCCTGAATAGTTGTTATTTCCCAGTTTTCTGGAACCGCAACTTCTAATGTGCATTTCCCAAAACCCAAACCATCATGGATAATTGTGTTTTTTTCTGGATTGTTAAAAGTGTGTTCTTTAACCAGATCTTTACCAACTATTCCAAAAATTAGGTTTCCATTTTGTACTCCTTTGATGATATCTTGTTGTCTTTGAAAGACAAGCTGTACATTTGGGAATCCTGTTAGAATAGCGGTATATTGTCGCTCATGTCTTTTTATGATTTCAAACCCACATTGTTCAAAGAAATCCAATGTTTCTTGTAACATTCTTCCTTTGGAGGGTAAACCGAATCTGATGAGTTTTTCTTCTTCATTTATTGACATAATCTTCGTCTCCGTAGTTCATTTCGGATATTTTCTAGAGTAATCCCTTTTTTCGCCATCAAAACAAGAATAAAATAGGTTAAATCAGAAATCTCCCAAATCAAATTTTCATTTGATTGATAATTGATAACTTCTAAACTTTCTTCTCGAATTTTTTCTAATAATTGCTTTTCATTAAGAGAAAGCTGTTTTGTATATGATTGTAAATTATTACTTTGGATTCTTTCTTTGAGAAGTTGATATAATTCATTTAGCGTGAATTTTTGTTCACCAAAACAAGAATATTGTCCTAAATGGCATGCTACCCCTTTTTGTTTTATGTCCGCTAAAATGGTATCTTTATCACAATCATATCGTACTTTCAATATTTTTTGTGTGTTTCCGGAAGTTTTCCCTTTAATCCATATTTTATTTCGAGAACGACTGAAATAGGTCATTTTTTGAGAGAATAATGATTGAGTTAAGGTCCTGTAATTTGCATAGGCTACCATTAGGATTTCATCATTTTCTCGTGCAATAACCGGTATCAATCCGGTTTTTTTATTGAATCTTAATAAATCCAAAAAGTACGAATATAATTTTTTTAGATTCAATGTTACGTCTTTTTCTATAATTATTCCAATATTATCCTTGAGTATTGATTTAAGCTCAGTTATTTTTTTCCCAGGTATTTTTACCAAGATATTGGTGCCTAACTTTTTTTGTAAAAATGATACCAACTTTACAAGGTTTTTATTGTTTAGATTTAACTGTTGAGAAAAATCAAACAAAACATATCGCGGAGAAAATTCTTGTATCTTCTCAAGTACATTAGAAGTTAAGCCTTCATTTTCTTCATTTTGTAGAATCTGATAATCCAATTCACCTGCATATAAAATAAGCAGAGATTGATCTACTTGTTTTGAAACGTTAGAATATATATTGAAGGGGAGAATTATCTTTTTCACACCAAGACTAATCCATTTATGAATTGAAGCAATATCACATTTATCAGCATTTTTAACGTCGATGGACCAGTCTACATAGTCTGGAAGATTTGCTAGAATTTCCGTTGAAATTGTAGCATCAAAAATAACCGGTGAAACCATATTAATAGCTTTTAATTTAGCTAATTCGTTTTCATTTCCTAAAGTATTTAATTTGTTATTTTTTGATTTTATTAGTTTGATTGATAGTATTCCAAGCATGTACATTTACCACCTTAATTTGATAAAAAAATCACATCTAATTTAAAACACCAAAAGTGCTAATCTTAGATGCATTTGAAAATATGTGAATGAATTTGGTCTAGTTGCCATTTTTTCCATTTGTCATTCGAAAAAATTGAACTCTTTTGGAATAGGTGGTTATGTAAAATTGCTCTAAAATACCCAAAGAAGGAGTAATGTAAAATCCTGAAAAATAATTTATTCAGGGATAATTTCATTAAAAAGAGAGATGTTCGATATTCGATAAAAACAATAGTTGTTTTTCTTATATTGGCTATAAATTGTTTTAGTTGTTTTTCCAAATTTTTAGTGAACACGATCCAACCTTGATTCACCGTTATGGATTCTTTGTCTGTTATATTCAAATCTTATTTTGATACGCTTTTTTTTGTATTAGAGCGGGTAACTATGTCTTTCCCTCTTTTCATAAAAATAAGCATGATCAAAACCAATGGTTTTTAACTTCAATATTAATTTTCTAAAATTATAAGCTAGATGTTCCTTTTGATGTGCATCAGAAGCCAAGACAAGTTTTCTCCCGCCCATTTTATAATAGTCCTTAATAATGTTAATACTTGGATAGGTTAAACTATGTCCGTGGCGATAAGCACTCGTATTGATTTCTAGGGTCATGTCATTATCAATGAGTTTTTTTAAGCAATCAAGATAGCTTTTTTTACCGCTTTTTTTTATTTCTACAAGTTTCTCCGGGGGCATATATCTTTTAAACATGTCAAGATGACCAACAGTATCAAATAATTTTGAAGTGATTAAATCACTAATTGTTAAATAATATTGTTCAATTAATCTCTTTAACACATGAATTAACCAAGTATTCTCCATTTCGGGTAGATCTATAACTATCTTTTCCTCATCTAAGGATATGATATGTACTGAACCTATTACATAATCAAATTCATGGGTTTCTAGAATTGAGGAGATTTTATCTTGATATTTTTTTTGGTAAGTAATTTCAACGCCATGTAATATTTTTAGTTCCGGAAAAGTTTCTTTTACCTGATCTATTTGTTCTTTGGCAGCATTATAATCATAGTAATTATAGCCACTATCTGTTGGATCAAAATCCCAGTGATCGGTAAAAATGACCCCTTTTAACCCTTGTTCGATGGCTTTTTGACAATGAATTTTCATAGGAACGTCAGAATCAATACTAATTTTGCTATGAACATGGCAATCTATTACATTAGTCAACAATTAAATCACTTTTGTGTAGTCCTTTTAGAGTATATTAATAATTTTATTTTTCTTCGGGGATATATGACTGCCTAATCATTTCTTCAATAATTAAATTATTGATTTTATCTGGTTGTTTAATATTTACGATTTTTGAATGATCCTTTTGGTAGATTATTTTTGATTTATTGTTATTTATTTTTAAGAAAACTCCTCTTTTATGAGATGTATCATCTTACTCTCCTACCAAAAAAATATTAGCTTTTACGTATTTTTACTATTAGAGAGGAAGTAGATGCAGAAAAAAGTGATAATCTACCTAATTGCATTATTATTCCTGTGTGTAACAATTATACTAATACCTGTGGTTTTTTTCAATGTGAAATTTTCAGCTAATCTTCCTCTCCCATCACCAGACATTAATGGCGAACAAACTTTAGAAAACGCTTTATTAGTAATTAATCAAACACCAACTTTTCTTCCCCATAAAAAAATCACTCTGGAAACTATGGGACAATTACTATGGTCAATGCAAGGTATTACACATGGGCAAAAACGCACTGCCCCTTCAGCTGGTGCAACTTATCCATTGGAGTTATATTTATATCCTTATCAAGTTGAATCTACAGCAGTTGGTCTTTACCACTATTTACCTGAAGGACATTATTTACAACGTATTCATCAAAAAAACATCAGTAAGAGTTTCCTAGAAACAGCCCTCCTTTCTGATGCATCTGAAACCTTTGAGGAAGTTCAAGCATTTATTTTTATATCAATTATTCCAGAACGAACAACCTTCAAATATGGTGAACGAGGTAATCGTTATATTGATTTAGAAATAGGGCATGTTTTAGCGAATGTATATCTTCAATCAGTTTCTACCAATATTCATATTAATCCAATAATTGATTTTAATTCGACAGAAATTCAGAAAACTTTCATGATAGAAGAGGAAATAGTTGTAATTATTCCTGTTGCTAAATGTGAATCTTACAATATGTTATCGCTTACTGATAGTCTTGAAAATGATCTTTTTGGTAATCAATCTACAACAAATGAACTGACAGTAGAACAAGCAATTTATTTACGACAATCAATTAGGAATTATCAACAAGAAAACATTTCAGTAAATACCTTAAATCGATTAATGTGGTTCTCTTACATTAATAAAACAAACTGGTTAATAGATGCGTCAAATCCACTTTCATTTTCCTCTTTTTCAGCTTTTTCCAATTATTTGTTTACCAGTGAATATGTCCCAGAATTAGAACCCGGAATATATCATATAAATAAACAGTCCTTGAATTTATCAAAAATGAGAACAGGTAATTTTCTCACTGAATTATATGAAGCGGGTATATCTCAAAATTGGATAAAAGAAGCAGCTTTTAATTTTGTTCCCTTATATAATTCCTCTCTACTAAATCAACTAACAAATATTAATCCTATTAGAAAGGCCTTATTCGATATTGGAATAATATCACAATTTTTCTATTTAGAGTCAAGAAATCTTGATCTTGGAATGGTAACGGTTGGGGCCTTCATTGATGGGGAAGTAACCTCTATATTGGATGACATACTTCTCAATCCAATCTATATTATACCAAATGGTTATTCTCCCTTAACTAATATTAACCAAAAACTGTTATCTATAGATAATGCTACTTTCAGTAAAATTTTCGGAATAATTACCTTGACTTTCTTTTATCTCTCATGCTTTATGGCTATCAAGCCCTTAAAAAAGAAATTAGAGAATCACAGGTTAACTTTACATCATGTTTTTTCAGCTGGTTTTTCAATAATATTTCTCTTAGGCCATTTTCTTCTCATTGATGATTTATTCACCATGTATCAGCGGTCTGAATTTCTTTCCGGTTTTCTTGAAATTAGTAAGAAACTAATAGGCTATAATTTACATCCTTTCAGTTCATTCTATAATTTTGGATTATTAGCTTCACTTATTGCTTTTTGGTTAATTATTCTCCTTAATATTACTTCATTTATTTTGTTGAAAATAGAAAAAGTATCGGAAAGAACCAGGAAAATTGCCCATCAAATTTTAGTTATTATGATTCTATTTTGTATCTTTATTCATACATATGCTAATTGTTTGATAACTTCTTTCCAGTATTGGTTATTTTTTGCAATAAATCTCAGTATTATTTTACTGTATATAGGATTGCATTATTATCAAGAGATATTTTCGATAGTAAAAAACAAGAATGATATTGTTAGAACTAGCAAATCATGTTTAAAAATATTAGAAGACTAAAAATCACAAATTCTCTAAAAAATAATTCATTAAGTTTTAAATAACTGTTCAATTTAAGTTAAGAAAGAGGATAAATTATGATTGAAATTAGAAAAGGGTTTTTACTACTATTGCTTTTTTCACTAGTTTGTGTTTTGCCATTACCATCGTTAACAATGGGTAAAATGGAGCCTACTGATTGGTCAGCCTATCAACCAATTAGTAATACGAATGCGAATAGTGTTAATTCCATGATTCTTATGGATAGTTTTTAGGTACTGAATATGTTTTCTGGAGTTCCAGAAATCCTCTGACGAACGTATCTCAAATAAATTATAGGAAATTTGATGAAAACGGTTCTCATCCAATAGAGATTGTTGCTGAAGGTACAACTACCAAATACTATTTTGATTGTGAAGTTTGTATAGATGAGGAGGATACTATTCATCTATTATACAATGAAATGCAAGATGAGAATGTAACATATTTAACCTATTCTGATAATAATTGGGAACAACAATCTACAATTAAAATAACAATGAATGTATTAATTGGTATTTTTGCTGATTCTTCTAATGAGATACATCTTGTTTATAAAAAAGATATTTGGAATATTTGTGAAAGAGTGTATACTTCCGATGGCAGGTCTCAAGAAACACAACTTACTAATAATTATTACATTCCTGGTTTATGGTGGGTTCTTTATGATTTTAGACTTACTACAAGTCCCTCTGGGCAAATAGCTCTTGTTTACACATATCAGGAAGAAAATGGGACTAGTGGCTTACAAGAACTTCAGCAAATTCGTGCCCTTTTTTATAAGACCTCTTGGGAAGGACCAAAGAATATCACACAAGTTGAATGTTCATCAAATACATATATTGGTGCTGATTATGATGCACAAGAAAAATTACATATTGTTACTTCTCACCCGAATAATTTTTCCCTAACGTATTTAACCTATTCTAATGACCGTTGAGAAAAAGAGCAAATTGTTTTAGTAAGAGATGCCTCGATTACTTCACAATATTATCCTATATTTAGGATAGCATTTGATATGGTTGGATCTCACCGTTTCATTTCTTTTATCGCAGAAAGTTATGAATCAGGGTATCATAATAACGATATTTTTCTTTCCACATCAACAGATATAGCTACATGGTCAACTGAACCTGTCTTTACGACCAATACAACAGTTACTCTATTTACCTCTCTTTTAGCTTCAGCTTCTGGAGATGTTTCAATAGTCTCAGATGAATTTTATCCTGTAGCAGAAAATGTTACACAATATATCTATTACGGGAAATATTTAATCTATTTCGATACAAATAATGTGAATTTATCGCTCTTGACATGTGTAATCCCTCTGTTAGTGTTACCTATTGTTGTAAAAAAGAAAAAATAACTTCACCCTTTTCCTATTTTTTTATAGACTTGATCCGGCATAACTCGCATTATTTCAGAAAAGTTACTTCTATTTTTTCCACATCTTTTCGATGTTCAAGTTTTTCTTTGATTTCTTCTTTAACATTATTAGCAAATTGATGGTCTTCTGCTAAATCAACCTCAATGGCGATCGTTTTTTTATCATCACCAGAAACAGTAATATTTTTGATAAGGTCTGTTCTGATAACATCAAGCCCGGTTAAGGGATTAATGACATGACGTAATCGTTTTTTCACAACTTTTTCAGTGGTCGGTTCAGCTTTAGTATATATTCCATGTTTTTCTTTGTAATTTTTAATAGCTTCTCTTAAAGCACCTACCGCAAGTACTGAACAATGAGCTTTTACTTTTGGTAATCCACCAAGTTCTTCCGCAGCTGTTTTCCACGTGATTTCCATAGCTTCATCTATGGTTGATCCTTTTGCCATTTCGGTTATTATTGATCCTGTAGCAATATTTGAGGCGCATCCGTAGCTTTTAAATTTAATATCAGTAATTTTTTTCGTTTTGTCATCTACTTTTATGGTTAGCTTAACCATGTCTCCACATGCGGGGCTGCCTTCTGTTGCCACTCCATCTGGATTTTCTAATTCACCCACATTTCTGGCATTCTTAAAATGCTCTAATACTTTATCACTATATGGTAAACTCATTTGCTTTCAATCCTCTTTTTTATTGTATAAGGGGCTTATTTCCCGTAACCTTGCAACAACATCTCCAATTGTTTTAACAACCGTTTCAATTTCCACCATCGTATTAAATCGCCCGAAGGTAAATCGTACAGAACCATGTGCACGTTCGTGGTCGCCACCTATACCAAGAATTACGTGACTTGCTTCTAATGATTTACTGAAACATGCCGAACCAGTACTTACCGCTATTCCATGCATGTCTAAATGTAATGTGATTGATTCACCTTCTACAGCATGAAAGGTAATATTGGCATTCTGTGGTAGTCGTTTTTTGGGATGACCATTTAAAGTTGTATCTGGGATTTCTGAAAGGATTTTTTCTATAAGCGTGTCACGCATTTTAGTTAATCGTTCATTTTCTTTCTTAGTTACTAATTCTGCTGCTTTTGCAAATCCAATTGCTCCGGGGATATTCTCAACACCAGCGCGAATATTATTTTCCTGGAATCCCCCGTCGATTATTTTCTTAATATCTGTTCCCTTTCGGATGTATAATGCTCCAATTCCTTTAGGGCCATGGATGGTATGCCCGGTTAAAGTGACGAGATCAATGGGAATTTTGGAGACATCTAAAGGAATTTTTGTGAATGTATGAGTTGCATCTGTGTGAAATAGAATATTGTTTTCTTGACAGATTTTTGCTATTGCTTCAATATCTTGAATTGTGCCAATTTCTTGGTTAGCATGTTGTATTGACACTAAAATGGTGTTCTTTTTAATTGCGTCTTTTAATTGTTCTATTTCAACGACTCCTTCGTTATCAACATCAAGGTATGTTACTTCTACTCCTTCCCGTTCTAGGGTTTTTGCACTATTTAACACCGGGAAATCTTCAATTTTTGAAACGATTATATGGCTTCCTTTTTTTTCCTTTTGCTTTTACTACACCTTTTATTGCGAGATTACTTGCCTCTGTTCCCCCGGACATAAAATATATTTCATGAGCATTACTATTTATTTTCAGACCATTTTTTTTTCTAGCAGTATTTAATGCTTCTCGTGCATCTATTCCTAATGAGTAGGCAAATTCTGAAGTCGCGACTGCATATGTTTTGAAAAAGTACGGTTTCATTACCTCAACTACTCTTTCGTCTACCTTGGTGCTTGCTGCATTATCTAGATAAATTACTTCTTTTTTCAACAAACGTCAGCTCCATCAAATAAACAGTGTCAATTCAGATTCCTTTGCTTCTTTAACATAGGTTCCTACTGCACAATAATCAGTTATTACTTCTTCTCTGAGATCCTTCTTCTTAATACCCATTATTTCTATTGTCATATCACAGGCGAGAATTTTTCCCCCGAGTTCTATAAAATCAGATAATAATCCTTCCAAGGAACGGACATTAGCTTTTTTCATCTTTCTTTTAATTAGCCATTTTCCTAACCCAAAAAGATTCATTCGTGATAGGGGTCCTTTGGCCAATTCCCCTTTTTTCAATCGTTCTAAAGCCCAAAACGTGAAATAGAGTGAAACATCCATACCCATAGCTAATGAACCAGTACCAATGATTAATGCACTGTAAATTTTATCGTACTCGCCACTATGTACAATTATTGTTGCTTTATCTTTCATTGTTACTTTTATCACTCCTTATAATCTTCTGGGATTTTGATCTTGATTGTCCAAACATTTTCTTTTTCAGTGACACCAAGTAATTCTAAACCAAGTGCCTCAACAGCCATAGGTATCTCTTCCTTTGATGCTTCATGGTCCCCTACGATTTCTATAATGTCACCAGGGTCAGCTTTACGAATAGCTTTTCGTGTATTTACTAATGGCATAGGACAATTAAGTCCCATACAGTCAACATGAATTAATTCATTAGCTTCAGAATTCACTATTATCACTTAATAAGAAAACTGGCAACTTTCCTTAAGAACTTGGTTAATGAGAAACTAAGCTTTTTCTGATGTACAAACGCATTTTCTTAAAATGTGAAAAAGCTAATCCTTTACTTCTTGCTTACCAATGTTTTTTCTTAGTTAATGGTTTTCCAAAAAGATGGTCGTAAACAAATAATGCCGGTCCACCACCTGAATGGAGAAAAAGTACATTCATTTCCTTATTGATTTCTTCTTTTTGAATAAGATCAATCAAACCAATCATCGCTTTTCCATTATAAACAGGATCTAGAAAGATTCCTTCCTTTTTTGCTACTAATTTGATTGTTTTTACTAATTCCTCATTTGTTACACCATAGCCCTCACCAGCATATCCTGCTAGTATTTTAATTTCCTCTTTCGCAATAGTAATTGAAACATTATTTTTTTCGGAAAAAGCTTGAATAATTTCTTGAATCGAGTTTTCAAGATCTTCAATATAATCCCCTACCGTTATACCAAGAATATCAATATGGGGATAGAAGAGATGTTTCCCAATTAACATTCCAGCTTGTGTTCCTCCACTTCCAGAAGCAAATACTAGCTTATCAAAATTAACACCCATTGTTTTTGCTTGTTGGGAGATTTCTTTCATAAAGTTAACATATCCCAGTATGCCAATTTCATTGGAACCGCCTGTAGGAATTATATAGGCCTTTTTACCGTCTTTTTTAACATTCTCAGCTATTTTCTTCATTTTATCTTTTCGATCTTTAGTCGCATTTACTCGATGGATTGTGGCATCTAATATTTGATTTAGTAAGAGATTTCCCGTAATTTTTTCACCGGTAACCGCATCTGAAAGTACTAAATGACAGGCTATTCCTATTTTAGCTGCACAAGCTGCTGTTTGTAAACAATGATTACTTGTTACTGCACCTTCTGTAATTATAACATCCGCTTTCTTTTTGAGCGCATCAGCTAATAGGTATTCAAGTTTTCTGTTTTTATTCCCACCGAAAGCAATCCCCGTTAAGTCATCTCTTTTCATGTAAATATTAACATTACCAATCTCTTTTGAAAATCGGTCTAAGCGTTGAATTGGTGTTGGTAATGAACAAAACTTTTCTCGAGGATTTTTACTTAAATCAAACTCTGTCATAAATTGACGTT
>JAYEJY010000147.1:0-17242 GCA_034660795.1 Promethearchaeati archaeon
TTAACCCAAATAATAAATCTTTATATCTTATACCTCCCCACTAAGTATTAGCTGGTGATTATAGAGACAAGGATTGATATTATGGAACCTAAAGAATCCTCTTTCCGACAACTAAAAAAAATATACGTTTTTAGCACCCGGCAAGATGATCCTAAGAAAAATACTGCATTATATCTAGCTAGGAAGAAAAAAGTAATTTTAGTTTCAGAAATACAAGATTTACCCTATGAATCTGTTTTACTAAATCCTTTTGCTAAAAAAGCATTATCAAAAGAAGACCTTAATCTTATACTGAAGAATGGTTTGGTTGGGTTAGATTGTTCGTGGACCTATGCAGAAGATGTATTTAGTATTAAAGAGAAAAATACAAAAAGTCAATTATTAGCTCACAAAAAAGTTAGGCATAGGATTCTCCCGTATTTATTAGCAGCTAATCCAATTAATTATGGAAAACCCTGTAAATTAAGTACAGCTGAAGCTTTAGCAAGTGCACTCTATATTCTCGGTTATAAACAGCAAGCTAAAAATCTACTTATGGGGTTCAAATGGGGCGAGAGCTTTTTCACCTTAAATCATGAATTATTAGAAAAATATGCTGCTGTTCAAACCAGTTATGAAATCGTAGAAATCCAAAATGATTACTTAGATCTGTTATATGAAGTGAAAGACTAACTCTTTTTAATCAATGATTAATAAAATATTTGTAGTTATGTTCCTAAGGAACACAATTTTTTTAGTTGCTAATGTAGGTTTCTTACATAGAAATATATGATCTCGTCTAAGAAATAATCGCTGGAGAAAAAATAAAATGTTAATTGGTATTGTGGGCAAACCATCAAGTGGAAAAAGTACCTTTCTTAATGCAGCCTGTTTAACCGCCTCTAAAACAGGTGATTATCCCTTCACTACAATTGAACCTGTACCAGGCACTGGATATGTTCGAATTCCTTGTATATGTCAAGAATTAAATGTGACATGCAATCCTCAAAATTCTTTATGTATTGATGGTACAAGATTAGTACCTATTCAATTATTAGATGTTGCAGGATTAGTTCCTGATGCTTGGAAAGGTCGAGGATTAGGAAATCAACTCTTAGATGATTTACGACGGGCAGACGCATTAATTCAAGTTATTGATTTTTCCGGTTCATTAGATGCCGATGGTAATACCGTTGAAAGAGGGAGTTATGACCCCGAAAAAGATATTGCTTTCTTGAATCGTGAAGTTGTAAAATGGCTTGAGCAAATAATAAAAAAAGATTGGCAAAAAATTAGTAGAACCGCTGAAGCTGAGAAAATTTCCCTAAGTAAACTTCTAACAGAGAAATTAGCTGGATTATCAATCAAGCAAAAGCACATCAATCTCGCACTTCAACAATCAAATGTTAATACTGGCATACCAACTAAATGGTCTGAGGAGGATCTATATTCCTTTGTATCACAGTTACGAAAAATAGCAAAACCTATGATATTTGCTGCCAATAAAATTGACCTAGAAGGTGCAGATGAAAATTATGAGCGATTAAAAGAGAAATATGGTGAAAAACTTATTCCTTGTTCCGCTCTAGCTGAATATTATCTGAGAGTCTATGCTGATAAAGGGAAAATTGCTTATACACCTGGTGATAATGATTTCACGATATTAAAACCCAATGAACTTTCCAAGAAGCAAAAAGAAAGTTTGGAAAAGATTAGGGATAATATATTACAAAAATATAATTCCACTGGAATACAAAAACTACTAAATTATGCTGTTTTTAATATTCTGGATATGATTACTGTTTACCCAGTTGAAGACCAACATAAATTAACAGATCATGATGGGAATGTCTTACCGGATGTTTATCTGGTACCAAAAGGAACTGCTGCGAAAGAATTTGCTGGAATGATACATGCTGACTTGGAAAAATCTTTTATCAATGCTATTTTAGTTAATAAGCAAAGACGCATAGGTGAAAAATACCAATTACAAAACGGAGATATCATAAAAATTAATGCTGCAGAGGGGCTTTAAATATAAGTATTAGAAGGTTGAATGTAAAAATGACTGAAGAAGAAGAGCTTGAGAATTTTCCTGCGCTCAAAGAAGAAATCGAAAATAAGAAAACTAAGATGCTAAACCTAAGTTTCGTTTCCATGAAAGAAGCTGCTGAAATTGAAGAGGAACATCAGAAAGCAGAGGAAGAAGAAATTTCAGATAAGAAAGATAAATATCGTTTTGCTGGATATGAGCCTGATGTCATTGATTTTCTCCGTCGATGTGACACAGATCAACAAGCTGAAGAAATTATTTCGTTCCTTGAAAAAAAAGGGGAGATCAATAAAAAAGAAGCTAAAAGACTCCGGAAACAATTATCCGAAAAAGGCGTTAGAAGTTTTGGACCTAAAAAAGAAGAAAATTACTACAGTTAACCCTAGTTAAAAGTTTTCTTGATTAACCTATTGTAATGAAGTCCCAAGGGTTTTGATCTGTTGGTTTTCTTTTCGTGGTGTATTTTTCTAGGTTTAGATTTGTTTCTTTTATCGCTCTTCTCCATGCTCCTAAATTTTTTCCATATAGCATCGCTAATTTAATACAAGGTGCTATTTCTTCTCCCCCAATAGATAACATTGTTTGTATAGGGGTCCAATTAGAACTATATACGTCACAAGTTATTCCTGGAATTCGATTAAGGTCTTTTCTGATTTTCTTACCAGTTGCTTTTGATTCTTTTATGGAGTTAATGGATACATTTTGAAATTGCGTGTGAGCTTTTGGGATAAAATTACTACAAGAAATATTAACGGATCGCATGTTTGATGTCATTTGGCTTATTTTTTCTCCAAACTCTACTAATCCTTCAATATCTTCTTCAGTCTCAGAAGGTAATCCAAGCATAAAATAATATTTTATCCTTGATAAGCCACTTGCATTGACTATAGTGGTCGCTTGGAGGATTTCTTCTGTAGTTAAGTTTTTACAGATTTTATCTCTTAATCTTTGTGTAGCTGCTTCTGGGGCAGTTGTTATTGTCCGCTGTCCAGATTTAACTAAGAGTTGCATCAATTCTGGTGTTATTCTATCTGCTCTCATCGAAGGTAATGAGAATTGTAAGTCATCTTCAACAATACTTTGACATAAAGGAATTAATTCAGGGTAATCCGCAATACCAGACCCTATGATAGTGATTTTATTTACCTCACAATGTTTTACACCTTCACGATAGAGTTGCTGGCATTTTTGAAGTGTCCGATCTCTTCTAGGGGTGTTTAGTTTGCCAGTTAAACAAAAAGCGCAATTTCGACTACACCCACGAACAACCTCTAACATAAAAGTTTTCCCGAAAACACCATGCCACGGATCTACATCATCCACTTGTGGAATAATTTGTCTAACAGGATAGAAATAGTTGTTAATATCACCTTTAGGAGCAAAAGTCACTTCTTTCTGTGGTTCAATAGAGGGAATCCACATCCAAGGAAAAGTATTAAGCGTTTCTATTTGTCCTTCCTTCGAATTATTTTCTAACAAACCTTCAATAAGTAATTTATCCACAATTGGTTCAATATCGCCTAACATAAAACCATCAATAAATGGTTTCAGTGGTGTTGGATTTGCTTGAACAGTAGGACCACCTGCTATAATAAGTGGATCTTTTTCGGTTCGTTTCTTACTTTCAAGCGGTATATTTGAACGATGAAGAATATCTAACACATTGGTATAATTATCTTCGAATTGTAATGTGAAAGCAATTACATCCATTCTTTTCAAGGGTTGATCAGATTCTAAAGTATAAGGAACGGTTGTTTCTTTTTGTGGTAGAAAACTCCGTTCACAAGCAATTTGAGGATAAGAATTAAACAACCGATAAATTAATTGTAAGCCCAAAGAAGACATACCAGCACGATAAATACTGGGATAACAAAAAGCTATTTTGAGATCTACTTTACGATAATCTTTTCTTACAGCATTTCGTTCTTCTATTATGGCTTCAGTTTTATTAAACAATGCTATATGCTTCCCTATAATACTTCATGCTTTTAATTTTGATCAGGTGACCATGGTTTCTTCTTTAAAGATTGTTCTTGACGTACGAATGTGTTTTCCTCTAGATTTCTTGACAAGATTACGCCACTACCTATAGCAGAATTATTACCAACAATTACTCCAGGCATAAAAAATACATTAATGGCTGTCTTTACATTATCACCCATTAAGACGCCAATTTTTCGTCGACCGGTGATTTTTAAGCCGTCTATAGTTTTTGTTTTAATGGGTTTATCATCTAATCGTAGATTACCTGTAATTGTTCCCGCGCCAAAATTACATCCACTCCCAATAATTGAATCTCCAACATAAGATAGGTGAGCAATATGAGTATTATCATATATGATGCTGTTTTTTATCTCACAAGCGTTTCCTATTCGAACATTATCACCCAATGAAACACCTTTTCGAAGATAACAGTTTGGACCAATATCACAATTCCTCCCAATAATAACTGGTCCTTCTATATAGCTTCCCGAACGAATTCTTGTTCCTTCTCCAATTGAAATTTCACCTTTTAATACAGCTCCTTTTTCGACATTTCCTTTATTTGTAAAGCGATTTTTCTGAATTAATATTTGATTCGCATCTAAAAGCTCCCAAATATGGTTAATTTGCCAAAATTCCATCTCTTTGGATTGGAAGGTCATTATTTTTAGTGGATATTTTTCTTGTGATATTTTTTGTTCTATTAGGTCACAGACACAGGTAATTCCTGTGGCATGTTTTTGAATAAACTCATTTGAAAAGATACCAATCCCTTTACTTTGTTGTTTGTTAGCTATATTACCTAATAAAAGTTGATCATTGCCATTCCATTCATCTAGAAAATTTATGAAGAACTCATAAGAGAATATCACATTACCATCAATCCAAATACTATGAGAAGCAGCATTATCAGCAGTCAAGACTTTTATAAAATCATTAGTTAAACCTTTTTTTGGATCATAGATAAAGTGAGTAAAAATAATGTTATCGGTATAGATTTTCTGACCATTTTTGTTTGTTTTAAATGGTCTTCGTTTATTTATCATTTGTACAATTTGTTCTTTATGTTCCTTAGTCACTAATAAAATAATTTGATTTATTGGAAAATTAACTGCTATTGAATTTAGACGTTCAATTATTAACTGTCCACCAACATCAAAAAGCGCTGGTGGTCGATTTTTATCAAGTGGTGATAAATCAAAAGTGTTTTGAGATACAAATACAATGATGGGAAAAGGCTCTGGTATCTTCTCTACAAGTTCCTTTGTTGGGGGTTCTTTTTCAGACATGAACTTTCACTTTTTGTAAATTATTCTAAAGATACTTTTTCTTATTATAGGTTATTGTTGTTTTTTAATTTCTTGGTGAACAAAAAGTGAATACTTATCTAAACGTTTCTTTGCTTTTTTATTTGACATTGCTTGAGAGGTAATTCTGATATAGGGTTCTGTACCACTTGGACGTATTAAGACCCAACTATCATCTTCAAAGTTTAATCGTAGACCATCAATTGTCAAGAGAGATTTATAGGTTTTTTCGGCTCTTACTATTTTTTCAATAGTTTTCATTACTTTCTTTTTTAACTCATTTGAGCAGTCCACTTTTGTTCTCTTTACCGGATAATCTGTCGTTTCATCAACAAGGTTTGCTAAGGGACCCCGTTCACTAATCCATTCGAGAATTTTAAAACCAGTTAACGGGCCATCTGGACAGAGATGATATTTTGGATGGATCCAAGCTCCACATGGCTCGCCTCCAAAAAGGGCTTGTTCTGCTTTCACCATATTGCCTATAGCAACATCACCCACTTTGGTTCTCTTGACTTTCCCACCAGCTTCTGAAACGAGTTTATCAAATAACATAGAAGCATCAACATGAGTGATGATTGTTCCTTTGCCACCATTCTGTTCTATCAAATATTGTGCATACAACGAAATGAGCATATCTAATGGTACAAATCGTCCTTTCTCATCAATTGCAACACAACGATCAGCATCACCATCAAAAGCCAACCCAACCACTTTTTTCGTGTGATTATGTTTTTGCACAAGTTTACTTAATTCCTGAAGGTTTTTCCCAACAGGTTCAGAAGGACGCGCACGGAAATAAGGGTCAAATAGAGCATTTATAGTAATGGTACTAAAACCAGCTTCATCATAAATTGATGAAACAACTTCACAGCCTGCACCACCACCAGGATCGGTAATAACCAAATCAATTGCATCGGTATTAATAGAACTTGCAGCATCTAGTAACATATTATTATAATGTTCTGATCCTAGTTCCTCTTTATCAGTTCCAAATTCTGACCATTTAACGGGTTTTAAAGCACCTTTAGCATAAGCTTGTTCAATTTTTCGTTCATTATTAGGTGATAAACCCATGCTGCTTTGATCAAATACTTTTATGCCATTATATTCTGGGGGATTATGAGACGCAGTTAACATAATTCCAGCATGGGCCTTTTCAATATGGGTGTGATATGCTAATGCCGGTGTAGGCAATATTCCTTTTCGTTCAACATCACTTCCTCCAGCAATTAGGCCACTTGTAATTGCATATTCTAACATTTTCCCGCTTCTTCGGGCATCTCGTGCCACAAAGATCTTTGAGTTATTCTTAGATTGCATAACTTTAGAGATTGCTAAACCAATTTCTATAATAAAATCAGGAGGTAAGTTATTCACTTTCCGTCTTATTCCAGAAGTGCTAAAGAGTTTCATGATTCAACAGCCAAGATAGTTTTCCCTATTGTATTATCAATGCAAATTTAAACTTAATATTTCTATTCGTTCCTTCCTTTCATTTAATATAAATCTTTCAATAGAACAAAACAAATAACTAAAAAATAAAATAAATTAAATAAAAATAAAAAAAAGTGATTAAGTATTAAGTGATTCAGGGAAAATTTTTCCCCTAATTCTTTTTCAATATTTTAAGTACTTAATCCGTTTCTACAAAATACTTTGAAGAACGCATATCCAAAAGATAAGGTGCTTTTTTAACTAATCCTTCTTTAGTTAATCTTTTTAATGCATATCTAACTGTTCTGGGAGCTAAATCGCATTTCTTAATTAAATCTTTAGAAGTCAATGGACCTTCTTCAGATAACAAAGTATAAATTGCCCTTGCGGAAGGGGGTAAGTGTTCGGCTACTGTCAGCATTTAAAGTCAATCTCCTTATATTGAGTTGATAATAAATGATTTAATAGTAATATAAAAGGCATCTGAGAAATATTTCCCTATCATCTAGTAAAATTATCCGCAAATACTAGTTGTATTTTCATCACTATTCTCAAAAAGTCATTTATACGTTATTCTATTCTAAAACTATCGTTTTTCACTCTGATTTATTTGAAATCATTTAATCGATGAGATAATCTATCTCAATTCTGAAAAATTTCCATATGTTTATAATATTCTTCTTAACTATGTTCAAATAGATTTTATGGGGAAAAGTATGACTGAAAAATCCGATTTACATAAAAGTGCTGCTTTTAAAGAATATGCTTATGGTAGGAATAAAAAGATTCGTCCACCTTGGTTATGGATTATTCTAACAGGTGTTTTAACCGCATTTTTCTCATTGGGAACAGTCTTTATTGCTGTTTTATTAACAGAAAACCCCTGGAGTTATAATTTTATTATTGGTTTATATGGTATTCCAGCCGGCTTTATTGTTGGATATCAAGATGAAACAGGAGATTTTATGAATTCAGCAAAATTTGCATTTTTAAGCTCCATATTTTATGATATCACATATTTCCTTATCTCTTTAATTTTCATGCAATTTACCCCACAATTAATGGCTATTTTTGTTACTATAATCAAATTATTCTACTCTTTTTTAATTATCGCGTTATATGCTCTGATAATGTTTATTATTGGGGGTATACTTTCAACTTTCTTCAGAGCTGCACAAGAAGGTAAAATAAAAGTAAAAAGCGATTCAAAATAGAAATGATGAAACGATAAAATTAAGAATAAATAATCTAATATTATTGTAATTTTAACTTTAGAGGATGTGTCAACCATTAATCCCAAAAAGAAAAGTTCACAAAAAAGAAGAAAAAAACTTGGCCCTTGGTTTCAAGTTGGACGTGTTTTAGTAATAATCGGATCTATTCTTATTATCATTGCTGCTATTTTAGATATGATAGACCATCCCACAGCATCTGAAGCTTGGAGATCCTACACCTTTGGCTGGTTAGATGTGCCAATTTTACCTGGTGTCTTAGCTATTGTTTTTGCAGCAATTATTTTATGGTTAATACTTGATGCACGTTTCATAAATTCAATGCATATAGTGGTATTTGCTATATTAGTGATTGTTTTAGCTATTATTGCAGGTAATGTTGGAGCGTTAGTTGTAATATTAGGAGCCATTCTCTTTATTTTTGAATATATTGCAAGAACAACATAAAATATGGGTAAACATTTGAGATGGTTATATGACACCTAAAAGAAATTCCAAACGTCGTCGTAAGAAAATAAGTAAAGGTGTAAAAGAAAATCTTACAAGAATTATCAACGAGCTTTCAATTATCATAGGACGGAAAGGATATCCTGATGATAACGGACGGAAATTTGTTACTCACGCCCTGAAATATGCTGACACACATGTTGCAGCAATAGCCTTGCATATTCCAATTGTAGATGAAATATGGCGAGAAAGTGGTGCACGGGAGGCGTTTTTGAAAATCCGTAGACGTCGAAAAATTATACGATTCTTAGTCTATGGTTCCGCAGTTGCTTTTGCTCTTATAGCCACTGCAGGGATTGCTTTAGGTGTATATTATATAGAAACTTGGGTTCGTTGGGTGATTCTTGCGATAGGCATTGCTGTAATTATGTTGGCAGCAGGTAACATTCCGACACATGTAATTCAACCCTATATAGAAGAAAAAGACAAAACACTATCGGAACGTATGCCAGAAGAATGTCAAAAAATTGATGACTACATTACTGAATTATTAGAAATACGTGGTCGGTAAAAACTTCTCCTTATTTTTGTCGTTATGGAAAGTCTTTTTTGTAGGGAAATCTAAGTACTATATTAAAAAAATCGTAACATCAGAAGTAAGGATCTTTAAAACATGGTTTTGAGTAACCGAGCTAATGTATATTGTGATGCTTGTCACAAACTCATTATTGGAAGATATATTCATTTTTCAGATGGCTCAATTTATTGTAAGGATTGTTATGAAAGCTTACCAAAATGTGCAAAATGTAAGAAACCCGTTATTTCAGAAGATGACTTTATTGATGATCTATGTATAAATTGTTATCAAAAAGTACCGAAATGTGATATTTGTGGGAAAGCAATAGTTGGAAGTTATACTCGCTTTATTGATAATTCGATTACTTGCGATAGTTGTATGAAAAAATATCTCAAATGTGAACGTTGTGGCAAACCAGTTGTTAAATATACCAAAGTTCGGGGAAAAGTTCTTTGTAAATATTGTCTTGCTAATGCTCCTCGTTGTGCTGTTTGTAATAATCCCATCATTGATTTACATTGGGTTATTAATAAAGAATATATCTGCAATTATTGTTACAAAATTTATGAACGATGTGATATATGTGGTATGCCAAGCCAATTCCTTTTTACCGTTCATAATCATAAAATCTGTTATGAGTGTCAACAAAAAACAGAAAAATGTTCTGCCTGTGGTTTACCAATCATAGGTAAGTCTTATCAATACAAAAATCAATCAGGAATTTTTTGCGAGGAATGTGAAAAAAACGCTCCTCATTGTGATTCATGTGGGAGACCTGTTGGATTGCAATATATTCGTATATCGGATGGCCGGCAATTATGCCTCGAATGTCAACGAAGTGCAGTAAAAACAAAAGAACAATTAGATTACTTAGTCAATATTTCTAAAAAAGGTTTAAATGAATTAGGGTTAGATTTACCTTTTACAATAAATTTCCGTTTAATTTCAAAAGATCTTTTAGATAACAGGGTACAATCTTCTGGGGTTCTTGTTGCAGATGGTAAAAATCTTGGATTATTCGAAAGAAAAGAGGATAAAATGAATATTTATTTAGAATCCCATACACCATTACCTATTGCTTTGGGTACTGTCTGTCATGAACTTGCCCATGCCTGGTTATCAGCTAATTTAGAAAATAAAGAACAATCCTCTCTTACACGAGAAGGCTTTTGTGAATGGGTATCGTATAGAATATTGTTGCGTTTTGGATATGAAGACCAAGCGGAATTAATCACAGAAAGAACTGATTTATATGGCCGTGGATTTCAGAAAATTCTCTCGTATGAAAAAGAGTATGGCATAGATGCATTATTAACTTGGATAAAAACAGCAAGTTAATGCTTAGCAGCGATTTTTGTTCCTATTTGATTTTCAAGATAATTATCAATACTTTTCTTATTTATTCGTTTACTTTTTTGAGAAATAAGAAATCGACGTATAGTTTTCAGGATAAGAATTGCTATTGCAACCATAAAGAGATAAAAAGGAACAATAAAACGATTCATTGTGATAAGCCAAAAATTAAAACCTAAGAAAAGTGAAGAACTACTAATTAATCCAATTAATAGAAATTTTGGATTATCTAACATATGTGTCAAGGAACAAATGAGGGCAATTAAAATCATTGGTACGTAATAAGCTGTATAAAATTTGTAAACCCCTCTCGGCATAAAAATATGTGTAAAGATTGTATAAGCAGCAATCCATTCAAAAAAGCCAGTGCCGTCTAATTTATTGGAATAAGATCGCCAGAGTAAAAAGACAGCAATAATTGTTGCTGAAAGAATCATCCATATCATCGAATAGTTCCCTAAAGCAACAATTCGTAAAATCCAGCCAGGAAAAGCTAAAGCATATAATGATCTTGCAAAGGATACACAATCATTAATTGGGGGATCTACAATATCAGTAGTTAATTCTATAGATCTTCCCGGGAAAAGCATATGCCTACCATATTCAAAAGGTGTAAGAAAAATCCAAGGAACGGATAAAATAAGGACAACTAAGACATAGACAAGTGCATTACCGATACTCTCAATTATTGCTTCCCAAATTGATTTTTCACGCGTTTTTTGACCAAGCATAACAAAAAATAAGGGATAAGTGAAAAACAAGGCATTTTGTTTTGTCATGGAAGCTATTGCTAACCAGAAAAAGGCTTGCCACCATTTGCGTTTTATGGCAAAATAAAATGCAATAAGTGTCAATAATGTTACAGGACCTGGATTAAGCCAATATATTCCATCATATACGACATTTATAGGTGCTAGAGCCATTAAAACACCCGCAAATATCCCAACACCTCGAGCATAATCTTTTTTGAGAATATTTTTAACTATGAGATAAACCACCCCAGCACAAGCAGCATCTGCAAACACCATGGGGAAAGCCATCCAAAAATCTGTCATACCAGGACGCCAAGTTAGGACTAAGAAATATAGAAAAACTGGTGGATAGGAATAATAATCGAGGGCATTATATGGTTCTTGAAAAACATACGGATACCAATTCTCTTCATACCAGCCACGAATCCACGGTTGATAATAAGCCATGAAATCTGCAAAACCTTCCACGTATACATTGGAAAAAGTGAAGGGCAAATTATTATTCCAAATAATTGAGGGAGAACCATAGCCATATTCTTTCCGAAATTGATAAGCAAGTAAGATTCTTATAAAGAGAGCAATACTAATTAGAAGAAAAATAATCGCTAAATCAAGACTTTTATCGTGCCAATTTATTTGAGAAATTTTTTTTGTGAAATGTAATTTCGAAGTAGTCCATGTATCTTCAAGAATTTGCATTATTCGGGATTTCTTCATTGGTTCTTCTTTTTGAGTATTCGTAGCTTTAGGCATTAAGCAAATCCTCTTACAGCAATTATACATCTATTCTTTTTTAATGTTTTTTAAAGTCCATAGAAGAGAAATACCCCATTCCGAAATCTTTTTGAGGTAATCCATAAAAACATTATCTGAACTATTTATAACTTTTAAGGGAGTTAAACATACCGAGAAAGAAATCAGCAAAACAAAATTTCGATGCTAACTCAGAAGAAAGTATTTTTGATGGTATGCTTTTTGCAATCGATGAAGATGGCGGTACCCCTTTACAGATAAATGCAAGTTCTTTATCTGAGAGAGAAGCAATCGCAACAACTATTCAAGGTTTTACAGCAGTTGGATTAGGGCGAGGAGATATTCGGGGATTATTTGGTCCTTTACCAGTTGCATATAATAATAATTTTAAAACAATTGTATATGTTTTCAGAGTTATTCCAGAAAAAAGTTTTAATAACACTGTTTTAACTCATAGTAAATTTTGTGCTCTTTTCATTATTTTTAGAACAGAAATGCTTCATTACATTGCCAATGTTTTTTCTATGATTGAATCGTTACTTAATATGTATCAAGAAAATTACCTCTTAAGGGAAGAAGATTTACAGAAAGGTTCTCTTCAGAAGATCTATGATGAAGTAATAAAGACTCTCAAGCTTAAACCTCGAATAAGGTTATTCAGAATCGAGAATAATATTGTCACTGAATTTGAGGGGGCTCAATTTGTTCTTAGTAGCGAGCTTTCACTTTTTATTAGCGAGAAAAACAAAAAGATGTTTCTTTATTGGGAAAAAAATGTTGATGAACAATTAAAAGAAAAATATACCAATATTGTTCAAGAATTAAATAAAAGTGAATACCAGAATAAATATAATATTTTAGATATTGACAACAAAAAACAATTATTGACATTATTAGATGATTATAACATAACTCTTGTTGAAAATTAAGTAAGTAGCTTTTTCGACATTTTTGCGGTTAGCTGTTTTTATAGTAAATTTGTTAGGGGAGCAACAAATTCCTGATAAAGTGACTCTAATGGTTTCTGATAGCAAACAAAGACAAAAAAATAATACTTTCTGCAGGATTTCAACTAATAATCGTGAGCAAATAAATTCAAAAGATACAGTAAATAAGAATTTTAAAAAAATAATAGAAAAAAGTACTGGAAAAAAGAAAGCTTTACTAATAGTACCTGGTTTTTCTATCTCTTATCCACCAGAAATAGGCAATCATAAAGAATATATTAAATCATTAAAATATCAATCCCAAATAAATCCATTTGGATATCATTCCATTCACTTATTTAATCCTTATAACCATGGGAAAAAAGATTATTATGAAATAACTTTATCACAATTAACGCATAATTTGTGGAAACGTGTGTTATCTTTAATTGAAATTTGGAAAGAATATGGAATAAAGGAAATTGATATTATTGGTGCTTCAATGGGCGGTATTCTCGTAAGGAAATTACTAAGCTTACATTTAATAAAACCTAATTATCTAAAAACAGCTAATGCATCAATCAAAATACGAAACGTTCTTCTCATTGCTACACCAAATTATGGTTCAAAATTAGTTAATCTTGTATTATCTGCTGTTGGACAGTTTATCATTCGATTATTTTTTGGTAAAAATAATTTTACAATGTACAAACACATTCAACAATTGTCTGTGAGAAAAAAATTAACAAAGAATCGTTTCAAGAGAAATAAGAAAAAACATAATTTCCTATCAAAACTAAATTCCGACAATAGTACCCCCGGGGATATTCGTTATATCACTTTGATTGGTACTAAAGCAAAATGGTATTCTCCTCTTATATTTGGATGGAAAAAACCAAATGATGGTGTTGTTGCAGCATCAAGTGCATTACTACCAGGTGCAGAAAATATACATGACTATGAGATACAAGAAACTTATGGATGGAATCATCGGGATCTCTATGAACATCCTGATGTTTGTCAAACAATTCGTGAGATTCTCTTATATAATTTCACTAAAAAAGATTATAAAAATAAAGTAAATGCTATTAACCCAGACTATTTAGAAGCAATCCAAAAAAGTAAGAAAATTACGAAAAGTCATTCCGTTTCATGAAATAGTATAAGATGCATACATTAATCTCAGCTAAGGAATCGTAAGACTCAAAATATGGTTGTTGTAATTATGTGCTGTTTATAATCTTTCAAAAGAATTCTTAGTTACAGATCTCAAGTATACAAGTTAAAGGATCGGAAGTTATTGGCAACAAGTAATATTGTAAAAGAAGAAGCAACTGATACAATCGCTTTACAAAAACAAGAACAAAGTTATTGCACAGATTGCTCCTATTATTGGTGCTCTTTACGAGGGAAAGTAAGTTATTGTAGTATGAAATATCGAGGTCCAACCGGTTTTTGTATTTGTAAAAAACAATAATTTTTCCTTTTTTTACCAAGAAACGTAATATCTAGATATCCCTCAGATGTTAGAAATTTAAAAAGTAATGATTGTATGTATCCTTTACACTTAATTGTGAAATTATTTAGGAATGTTATAAAATTGGTCTCTTTAAAACCAGCAACAGATAAATTACAAACGAAAGGTAAATTGCAAAAATCACAAACGCAAAGTTTTTGCTCAGATTGTGTTTACACGTGGTGTGCAAATCGAGGTAAAGTTGCATATTGTTCCCAAAAATATAAAGGTACAAAATGTTATACTCGCAAAACTGATTACAGCAACTTAAAGCGTATTGCTGGCTATTAAATAGCTCTTTCTAAATTCCTTTCTTACTTTTTTATAATGAAAATAGTTTTATTTTAATGGGGAATAATCTAAAAAAACTTCTATGCTGCATTTTTTAATTTAGTAAATATATCAATTTCTGCAGGTTTTACTTCCTCTTCAATAGTATAATATTTGCTTAAAATTTTCTTAAATTGTTTAATTTTTTCTTGATCACACTCATCATCATTTACTTGAGCTGATGTGTCATTGACAATTAATTCTAAATCACTATTTTCAAAAGTGATTCTTACTAAATCTGATGCTGTATATTCAAATCCTTCAACTTGAAAACCTGCATCACTTAATTTTTGTGTTAAGGCAATTAGTTTGTTTTTCATTTTACCACCTCGTTTTATTTTATCCCGTTTTTTTCTAAAGTTAATAATTACTTATTTGCTAATTTTTGTTAACAAAAATGGTGTGATTAGCTTCTTTAAAGAATCTTTATAGTAGCTTTAAAAAACCTCGTTTTCAATATTTCCCTTTTTTTTATAACTTTTTTGGATATTTTCTCCGCAGAATAAGGCTTTTTTATCCTCTATTATAATATAACCCTTTTAATTATTAAATATGAGTGTTTTTACGACAACTGGTACTACTTGTTTATCAGCCATGGGTTCCCCGATATCAATATAATCTCCCTCTCGGAGTGCTAATTCATCTATAGAAATGATATTTTTTGTTAAAGAGGTTTCTCTCCGCATGACATTTCCTACGCTATTACCGATATCATCTTTAAAAACTAATATTAAAGGCATTACATTTTCAACTATAGAAGGAATAGCATCAACTATTCCTTGAGCAAACGTTTTCAATCTTTGATATGATAATCCTATCGTTTTATGAAAAGCAAGAGCAACATGATCTTCCCCTTCTTTGGCATCTATTCTCTTGAAAGCATTTCTAATTGCTTCTGTTACTTCCTCACTTGTCGGATTTGTTTGAGGAAGATAGGGAACAATAACAGGAATATTTCTAATAGGAAAAGAATTATCATCGGTTACTAAAGTGGTCGCACCGCTAACTTGTAGGGAATATTGTCCAGCCCCTATAACAGTTGCCCGGATTAATTCTAAGGGTTCAAGAACTCTTAACGAAGTATTGGCTAATTTTTTCTGAATTTCCATAGCAACAGCTTGTCCAATATCATTAAATTCTTCTTCAGTTTTCCCATAGATATATTCTGCAACCCCACCTGAAAAGGTAATATTCTCAATTTCCCCATCAAATGTTAGTAATGGAGTCATCATTAATTGTAATGCTACTTCAGAAATTGTCTCTTTTTTGAGGATTACTTCAAATAATGAAGAAACCAGTTTTTCAACAATTTTTTGTTTATCGTTTTCTGAGAGTGTGGTATTTAATGAAAGATTTATACCCAAATCATCTGCCACTTTTTTAGCGGCTGGTTCAAATTTAATAATTTCATGATCTCCATTAGAAATGATTAATCTCCCACCCACATTAATACATGCTGTATCAATTATTTGTCCGTCCGAATTTATGACTGCTATATTTGAAGTTCCACCACCAATGTCAATATTCATAATTGTTTTCTGTTCTTCTTTTGCTCGAGTTACTGCACCTGAACCCATTGCGGCAATAACACTTTCAAAATTAGGACCTGCAGTGGCAGCAACAAATTTTCCAGCTTCTGCTGCTAGGATTTCTACTATTTTTTCAGCATTCTTTTTCTTGGCTGTCTCACCAGTGACAATTACAGCACCGGTGTCAATGTCAGTTTTTTTAATTCCAGCATTTTCAAACTCTTTTTGGAATATTTGTGATAATGCTTGAAAATTGATTGTTTCACGATCAATTAAAGGAGTAAGATAGATATTTCCTCTGTAAAGTATTTCTCTATCAACTATTTCGAATTTTTTTGAAACTCGGCTTAATTGCTTAACTAAATGTAGTTTTGAAAAAACCATATGAGATGTTGAAGTCCCAACATCAATGCCGATGGAATTAATAAAAAGTTCTTGAGCAGTCATATTTTTTTAAATTTTCAAAACAATTTTTATCTATTTCTGCCGTTATGATTATCCATCAAATACGCAAATAAGATTCATTTTTCCATTTCTTTTCCTCGTAGAGTATACCAAAATTCCTTAAGTAGATATTTTGCAATGCGTTTTCCATCATGAAACCATCGTAAGGTTCCTTCTGATTCTCTTTTACGATAATAAATAACCTCTTCGGCACATTTCCCTACTCGAGATGCTTTAATTTTTATCTCTGTTGAAAATTCCATACCTGATTGAATGCAATTTAATTTATTAAGTAATGATTTTCGAAAAAACCACATACCTGATTGTGAATCTTTAAAAGGCATCCGTAAAAAGAGCCGACAAAAGAGACTAAACATCTTGTTGCCAAAATAATTCATTTTAGGAAAAGCACCTTTTTCGAATTTTTGTAATCTATTTGTGTTTAAGAAATCAATCTGTTCATCATCAATTTTTGAAAGTAATTTTGGAATTGCTTCTGCAGGATATGTTTGATCAGCATCAAAGGTAACAATATAATCGCCTGATGCATGTTCAAAACCTTTTTGATAAGCACGACCATATCCCCGTTCCTTTTGTTCAATAATTTTAACATGTGGATCATTT
>JAYEJY010000148.1:0-3388 GCA_034660795.1 Promethearchaeati archaeon
GAAGGAATTACAACGATTTATTAATAAAAGTTATAATAGAGGATTGAAAACAGCATTGGGGGGAGGAATTCAAATAAAACATCTAACAAAAATTGCTAAATTAAACCCAGATGTTATAGGAATTCGAGGAGCTGTTTGTCAAAAGGGAGATAGAGTTCAAGGAGAAATAAATAGGAAATTGATTCAGAAATTTCAGAAAAATTTTCGAAAAATAATAAACGAATAAAGCTAAGTAGTTTATATCATTTTTTCTCGAAATATTTTTTCATCAATCCCCTTGATTGTCCCAATTCTTTATCAGTTAAATCTGGGCGTGTACCAACATCCTCCGAAGACAATTTTCTTATTCCTTTTGAGGACCCAACAAACATTCCTTCAGAATAAACTCCATGTACAATTTGGGGTGGTAATTTCGCAATAGGAACGATATCCCCTTTATTCAATGTACTAATATTAGTAACAACATGATAACGCTTTTTTCCATCTGTAACTAGGCATTTCCAATTCTCTGTATTTATCTTTTCTAGTGATAAAATTTCCCCGGCTAAAATATCAATTGAATCCGCAAAATCATCAGAAAAGTCTTCTTTTAATCTGCTCCGTAATTGAAAAAAGAAATCCTTAAAATATTTTAGAATTCCGGCAGTATATTTTCCATTAATCCCCCTACTTGAAAGTATTAATTCCCAATTTGGCGGAAAATTTTCAAAGATCTCCTTTACTAGAATTTCTAATTCTCGTAAATTTTTTGAAATTAAAACTTGTTCTAATGGTTTATAACTCCATTTAAGAGTCATTAAGTTGCTCTTCATCTCTTTTAATCTTCGAATAATTCTATCTCTTTTAATGCTTAAGGGTATGCTTTTTTTTCTACTAATTGTTTGATTTGTGCTATCATACCTTCTGCAACAATTATTCGAGAATCTGAATCTATTCCCACCATTATCAGTTCAACCGGTATAAATTTTTTTGTTATTTCTATGTTCTATTTTTTCTTATTATATTTTTACTATTAAACCTATTTTGTATTAAACAGATTTTTAAAAGGATAATACTTTCAGTTATCCCTCTTGTCGAAGTGTTTTTAAAAGAAAAAAAGCAGAATCTTTGATGAGGAAAGAAAAAGAGATCTTGTAAACCAAAAGCATAAATGTATAAACGAGGTATCTTTCTTCAGTAACGTAATATTAACGATAATTAAGCTTTGGTTTTTTCAGGAGAAATAAAATGTCTAAAAAAAGTAGTAAGAAGAAGTCTGAGGACAAAAAGAAAGAAGAAAAAGAAGATGTACCCGTCGAGGAATTAGTTGAAGATGCTTATCAAAGCGTGATGGAAGAAACAGAAAAGGAGGAAAAGGAGAAAAAAAAGAAAAGTAAAAAGAAAGATGAAGAAAAGGAAAAAGAAGAAGAAAAAAAGGAAGAGAAGAAAGATAAAAAGAACAAAAAGGAAAAAGAGGAAGATGAAGAAGAAGGAAATCCTGATTACTTAGACGTTATTTCTCGTGATGAAGAAAAAGAAATCCCCGTTACAGATTTATCTGGTGTTGGACCAGCAACTGCTCATAAATTAGAGGAAGGAGGATTTACCTCAATTCGATCTATTGCCTTATCTAGTGTAAAAGAATTAGAGGATAATGCCTCTCTTGGTGAAAAAACAGCAGCTAAACTCATAAAAATGTGCCAAGAACAAGTAGGGTTAACCTTTCAAACAGCAGATAATTTGTATCATAATCGCATGAAAATCGCACGTATAACAACTGGAAGCGATAACCTAGATGAACTATTCGGTGGTGGTGGAATGGAAACTGGGAGTATCACAGAACTCTTTGGAGAATTTAGAACAGGTAAAACACAAATTGCTCATCAAATGTGTGTAACTGTTCAATTACCACGTGAGCGTGGTGGTTTAGAAGCAAACGCAGCTTATATTGATACGGAAGGTACTTTTCGACCAGAACGGATCGTTGAAATTGCTCAGCGTTTTGAGTTGGATCCTGATGAGACCTTATCTAATATAACAGTTGGACGGGCTTATACTTCAGATCATCAAATGAGCCTTTCTCGGGATATAGGAAAAATTGCTCGTGAGAAAAACATAAGATTATTTGTGTTGGATTCCCTAACCTCCCATTTCCGAGCGGAATATGTGGGTAGAGGAACATTGGCTACAAGACAACAGAAATTGAATCAACATATCCACTTTTTACTAAAATTAGCAGAAATGTACCATTTAGCAATATTAGTCACCAACCAAGTTATGGCAAGACCAGACTTTTTCTTTGGTGATCCTACAGCACCTGTTGGTGGGAATATTGTAGCACATTCTTGTACCACAAGAGTTTACTTAAGAAAATCAAAACAAACAAAACGTGTTGCTCGGATAGTTGATTCGCCCAATTTACCAGAACATGAAACTGTTTTTGAAATTCTTAGTGATGGAATTCATGATGGATAAATAAGCTATTTTCCACTGGAAATGGTTTTTTCACTTCTTCTCTAAACCATGAAACCATTTACTTGTTTCAAAATTATACAAATCATGATATGGAACAAATTGACCGAAGAAATCATTTATTGTAAATTGTGATAGTTCAAAACCTGTTTTCTGAATTTCTTTCTTTATTAAATGCGCAATAGGATGTTCATGACCAATTCCTGGTAATGTAAATAACCAGCGATCATAAAATTTCAATAAACCCAGCCAGGAAAAAATTCTAAGACGATCAATTAATTCAGCTAAATCTTCTTCCTTTTTATTATTTGATAAGAAAATTTCGGTTATAAGAATGGTATTCAAGCGAGAAAAAGATCGCATCGTTAATGAATAATCTAGCAAATTACGACGACGAGCACGAATATCTAATTGGTTTAAAAGATCCATTTGTGCTCGAGTATCTTCTGAGGAAATATCATTTAATCTAAATAATTTATAACATTGGTCTACCCAAACACCATAACGTGCTTTTATTAGATATTTTGCTTTAAGAACTGATAGAAAATAGAGTAAATTATAATCAATTTGTTGTAAGGGATTTTCAAAAACCTTTAAGGAACTTGTATTTTCTATATAATAAGTGTTCTTCTGTATTGAATTATTTTTATTTTCAACAAGATTTTGAAAATTTTTTTCTCTAATAGTTATGGGACTTGTTGAGATAGCACCATAATAAGCTTTTGCTCGAATAGGTTGTAATGTAAAATTTAGAATATTTTCTTCATTTCTAAAGCGTTGTAATTCATGTCTTAATTGTTCACTTACTATATGAGGACAATTTAGAGAGGAGGTATAAAGAATCATTTTATTTTGATCGTTAATGCCACTGTAAAGATATGCTAAGTAGGGGATTTTTTTTAATCTTTCCGACAATTTTTTCTGCAAAGAGGTAGTT
>JAYEJY010000149.1:0-3372 GCA_034660795.1 Promethearchaeati archaeon
TTAAATTTTCTCAGTGACTCAGTGTCTCTGTGGTTAAAAAGGATGTAATATGGAAAAGAATGCGAAAATATACGTAGCAGGAAACACCGGATTAGTCGGCTCTGCAATAGTAAGAAAATTAAAAAAGCAACAGTGGAAAGTAGAGTATACAAAATAATCCAAAAGTAAGAAGAAGAGCATCAAACTAAAATATAACATATAATTTATTGGACAAATTTTAAATATAATACTTCTAACATAAAAAAAGAATCAACAAATTGTGAGGATCCTTATGAATGTACCTTTGATTATACTTGTTGCGTTAATTACAGGAGCAATATCGATAATCGTTGCAGGGATTTTTAGCTATCTAGTATTAAAAGAAGATCCCGGTAATGAGGAAATGGTAAAGATCTCAGGATTCATTGAAAAAGGAGCAAAAACTTTCTTAAAAGTACAATATGGTATCTTATCCATTTTTGTATTAATCCTTTTTCTTGTAATTTTGCTTTTCTTACCCTCATCACTGACGAATGACTCCATCCCCATTATTTCTGGAGACATGAACTGGGAACAGGCAATCGCTTATATAATCGGTTCAGCTGCATCCATGTTTGCTGGTTGGTTAGGAATGATTGTTGGAGTGAAAGCTAATACAAGATCAGCTCAAGGTTGTCGAAAAGGAATGGATCAAGGTTTTGATGTTGCATTTTTTGGTGGTGCTGTCATGGGCCTAGCCGTAGTAGGAAGTGCATTAATCGGAGTTTCAACTCTATACATGATTTTTGAAACACCAACAGTTGTTCTTGGATTTAGTTTTGGAGCAAGTACAATTGCGTTATTCATGAAATGTGGTGGTGGAATATACACAAAGACTGCAGATGTTGGAGCAGATTTAGTAGGTAAAGCTGAATATAATTTACCTGAAGATGATGTCCGTAATCCTGCAACAATAGCTGACAATGTCGGAGATAATGTTGGTGATATTGCCGGAATGGGATCTGATCTATTCGATAGTTATGTTGCTAGCATTTTAGCAGCAATGATCCTAGCTAATATATTGATTACTAATGTGACCAAAACTTTTGTTATCTTCCCCATTGTTTTATCTGGTGTTGGTCTTATTGCTTCAATGATTGGTATTGTTTTAATAAAATGGATGCAAACAAAAGATCCTGGTAGATTGCTCAACTTAGGAACCTACATTGCAACTGTAATTTTCGCTGGATTAGGAGCAATTTTTGTTCTCATTATCACTAAAACAACCAATGGAATTACTGATGAACAAATATGGCGATTATGGAAAGATTATTTTGCTGTATTAATTGGGTTAGCTTCCGGAGTAATTATTGGTTGGACAAGCGATTACTTTACCCGAGATGACAAAAAACCTACAAGAACTATTGCTAATGCAGCTCGAGAAGGTGATGCTGTTGTAATTCTTTCTGGCTTTTCTTATGGCTTAATAAGTGTTGTACCACCAGCGATAGGAATAAGTGTGGCAATGATTGGTGCCTATCTCTTAGATGGCATTTTCGGAGTAGCAATGTCTGCAGTAGGCATGTTATCTATTGTTGGAACTATTGTTTCAAATGATGCCTATGGTCCAATTGTTGACAATGCTCGAGCAATCGCTGAGCAAGGAGGTCTAGGTGAAGAAATAATACGTGTTGCTGATCATCTGGATTCTGCTGGTAATACCGCTAAAGCAATTACGAAAGGTTTTGCAATAGGTGCAGCTAATCTAACAGTCCTTGCATTACTGTTTTCCTTCGCACAAGATTATGCTTCAAAATTAGGGGTTGAACTATCGGAAATATCTTTCAATCTCTTAAATGCTAGAGTCTTAATAGGTGCTTTCCTTGGTGTTATCGCTCCAGCACTCTTTTCAGCCTTACTAATTCTTTCAGTACAAAGAAATGCTGCAAAAATGGTAGACGAAATAAGAGATCAATTTGAATCAAATCCAAAAATTCTCAAAGGTGAGGAACCACCTAACTTTAAACGCACTATCCATATCGCTACCCGTGGAGCATTAGTTGAATTAATTCTACCAAGTATCATCTCTATTGCACTCCCATTACTAATTGGTATTTTCTTAGGCGTTCCAGCATTAGGTGCTTTTCTAGCAGGCTCAATTCTTTCAGGATTTGTTTTTGCAATAATGATGTCTAATTCTGGTGGAGCTTGGGATAATGCGAAAAAATGGATTGAAGATGGTAATTTAGGTGGTAAAGGTACATCAACCCATAAATCATCCATTACTGGTGACACAGTTGGAGATCCCTTTAAAGATACTGCAGGCCCAAGTATAAACACATTCTTAGTTGTTATGTCTCTAACTGCAACTATATTTATGGGATTACTCTTACTCATAAATGGTGGAGATGGATTACTAGCTTTTATATAAGACAGTATTTCCTCTTTTCCTTTCTTTTTTATTTTTTAAAAAAAACTATTTTATTCAGAGATTAATTAAATTCGTTACATCCTCGCCAGAACTTATAACTGATTCAATTTTCCCCTCTTCATTTTTGAGGTATGTATTATGCCAAATAATTAGTCTTTCTTCCCCCTTTTTGGTTAAGACATAATTTTGAAATGTATCTTCAGGTTGAATTTCTTCATTTAAGATTTGAGAAAGAATATTACGAGCTTTGGCTCTATTTTTTTGAGGAATAAAGTTCTCAATCCAATTTTTACCAATAATTTCTTCTTTTGGATATTGTAAAATATTGCTTCCACGACGATTTATTTGAACAACATTGCAATTAGTATCTAGAACAACTAATAATGTCCCAGCAATGTCAAAATATTTCTGAGCTTTATTACGTTCTTTGATTAGCTTATGTTGTAATTCTATTCTTTCAGTTACACCAACTAAAATTGCAGCAACAGCTGAGCTTTCTTCATACGAAAAACGATTAAGTTGAGCTGCAAACCAGATAATCTTTCCATCTGGTCTTATACCACGGGCATAAAATTCTGGAACGCTTCCTTTTTCAGAAGCAATTTGTACTTGTTTTTTCACAAAATTGAAATCTTCTGGATGAATAATCTGATTCAAATCATCTATTTCTAAAGAAGTAATAGTTGATATATCTAAGCCTGATTGCTTTGCAACAACATCATTCGCAAAGATTATTTGATTGTCTTTAACAATTATAATTCCCGCAACAGATTGTTGAACTAAGGATCTAAATTTCTCTTCACTTTCCTTTAACTTTATTTCAGCTATTTTTCTTTCAGTATTATCTACAATTATTGATGAAACAGACGTTAGATGGGCATTGATATCATATGAACCAATATTGAATTGTAACCACCATCGTTCTTCCCCGTTTTTTGTTATAATTTTATATTCCATAACTTTTGGTACAATTCCCTTTTTCA
>JAYEJY010000150.1:0-3354 GCA_034660795.1 Promethearchaeati archaeon
TTTCTATTTATGCGATTGTTTTTTTCTTCTTTTTTAGCGTTTCGGATGTTTTGAGGAAAATAAAACCATCCATCTTACTATTCTAATAGAAGGATAAAAATTTTAATACAATTCAAGGAAAACATCTCTTGATAATCTGCATTGAATGGAAGAATTTATAAAAGTTTATACTCCAGATTCAACTGACAACTAAAAAAGTTGTAGTAAAAATTAACTAATTGGTTAGTGATTTAACCATTACCTTTTAGAAAAACCTGCACAAACTAGCACTTATAGGAGAAACTCATGTGATATCGGAAGTTGACCAAATCGTCGTTAAATTATCTGATCTTGAAAAACAAGCAAGTGAGTATCGAGCGAAAAGAGATAAACTCAATGCTAAAGCAAGAGAAAAAGCAGATAAACGTGACGAATTAAACAAAAAAATGGCTGAACTGATAACTGAAGTTAAAGAGCATCAAAAACTTAGAGATGAGAAAAACGAGAAAGTTCAGGAATTTAAGAAAAAACGTGAAGCCGTTAGAAAGAAACTAGCGGAAGCCAAGAAAGAAGTGGAAAAAATCAAAGAAAAAGAACAATTAGAACCACTTCCTAAACCAGATGTCCCTGAACGAGTATTGCGTCGGAATTTAAAGAACTTAGAGTGGAAAATTCAGACAGAAATTTTGCCTAAAGATGAAGAAGATCATCTGGTACAGGAAATAGCTAATTTACAAGAGCAACTTGAGGAAGCAGAAGCTCTAAAAGCTAAACGACAAGAAAGAAACGCTCGTTTCAGTACATATGAAGGATTAAAAGCTGAAATGAATCATTTTCATCGAGCAGTTATTCGAACCGCTAAAGCTTCTCAAAAACATCATCACAAAATGACTGAGTTATTCTCAAAAATTGACGAAATCCGTAAAGAAGCAGATCAATTTCATAAAGAATTTATCAAAACAAAAAAAGAAGCTGATGCTGCTCATAAAAAATTCATTGAAATTATCAAGAAAAAGGAAAAACATCAGAAGAAACTTCAAAACATCCGGCAGGAAGCAAGAGTACAACATTATAAAGAAGTTAAAGAAACAATTGAAGCCCAAGCAGAAAAAGCTCTGGAAAAATATAAAGAAGGTAAGAAACTTTCGCTTGAAGAATTCTCGATGCTTGTTGAACGCGGATTAGTCTAAACTTTTTTTCCTTTTCCCTTTTTATTTTTAATCCCTGCAAGATTTTAAGTCAGTCTATACAAGGTTCCTGAGAGTACATGTCCCAAGAAATCTCCATGCTTAATTTGCTTAAAAGCCCATTTTTTAAGTACTATGCTCATATCTGTTAGCATAAATCTTTGTGCTGCATTATCCTCAAATAATTGGACGAAATTAAACAAGATCTTTCTTACAATAGTAAATGGTTGTTTAAAGGAAAAATCAACGACAAGTAAATAACCCTTTGGTGTAAGAATGCGTTTAATTTCATTTAAAACCAGAGGTAACTTCTCTGTAGGGATTTCATGTAATGCTAAAAAAGCTGTGCAAATATTGAAATGGTTATCCGGATATGGAATCTTTGTGCAATCTCCTTTTTTAAAAGAGAGATTTGGTAACTTTTCCGTCCTTTTTTGAGCAATTTGTATCATCTCATTACTTCTATCAATACCCTTTACTGTTAGGTGAGGAAATAACGAAGCTATAATTGCTGTTCCAAAACCATTAGCTGAGCAAATATCAATAAGGTTTCCTTGAATATTTCTTGGAATGAATTTTTGATAGATTTTTTTCCGGAACCATATTTCCGGAACACCACGTAAGAGAAATAACATACCTGTGAAAAAACTATATACAGGAGCAAACCAATTAAAAGTTACTTGTCTTCCGTTTACGGAATCTTGAAGAGATGCTTGGGGATTTTCCATATTCACTGATTCCTTTCTTAGTGGTGACATATACAAACTATGCCCTCAATAATTCATAAATTAATGGGTTATAAGTAGGAATTTATTAAATAGCGGTGACTATTTACTTATTTGAGTAAAATGTCCAAGATTCATCCGCCTCCTTTTTCTGAAAAAATAAAAAATTTGGCAAAAGATGATACTATTATCATGAGTGCTTGTTTGTTAGGAATAAATTGTGTTTATAATAATTCCAATAATAAATGCGAACAATTATTTCCATTAATTCAGAAGCATCATATTATACCTATTTGTCCAGAACAATTAGGTGGGCTTCCCACACCACGAGTATCACAATGTATTGTCTCTGGCTCAGGAGAAGATGTCTTGATGGAAAAAACAAAAGTGGTAAATCGATCAAATGAAGATGTTACTGATAATTTTCTAAAAGGTGCAGCAGAATCCTTAAAAATTGCTCGATTATTTGATGCAAAATTAGCAATATTAAAAGAAAAAAGTCCTTCATGTGGTGTTCATAAAATCTACAATAAACCTTCTTCAAATAAAAATCACATAGTTAAAGGGAAAGGTGTCACTACAGCTATTTTTGAAAAAAAAGGCATTCTAGTTTATTCTGAAAAGGATGTCATTCAAGAAATTCTTTAATTCACTCTTTATAATTATAATTCGAATCCATTATCCAATAATTCTGCAAAATTTGCTAATGTACCGTGATAGGTTGGTTGTATTTTATTGAAACGATTCAATTCCGCTGATGTAAAGGGTTTATCATTAATATCGTCTCGAGGGCAATAGAACGTTTCCATTCCTAATTGAGTTGGTGCAACAATATCAGCTACAAATTCATTACCGACCATGATACAATTTCTTGGTTTAATTCTTAAAATATCAAGCAATTCAGTATAATATTCCTTTCGAGGTTTGGAGAAGTGCATATTCTCTGCATGAGTAATATAAGAAAAGTCATATTCGTCAATTTTGCCCCATGTTAATCGTTTTAGAATTGCTTTTTCAGGGAAGATGGGGGTTGTAGCTACCACTATTTGTAAATCCTTGGCAAGCGCGGCTTCTATGGCTTTTATTGCATCATTATTAACTGAAATGTATTTTTCGAGTTGATCGTATTCATTATCGTAATAGGAATTAATTTTTTCATAAACATTTTCTGGTGAAGTATTGAAGCTTTGTGACATTTCACGGATGAATGTATTAATTGTTAATTCTTCCGGGATTTCACTTAACATTACATTTCGTGTTATTTCAACGAGAGAAGTTACAAAAGTCTTTGAAGAAAACTCGGGAAAATACAGTTTATTCAATAGGCGAAAATATTCTCTACTAAAATTGTCTTCATCTATATCAATTAAAGTAGAATCCATATCGAATAAAATTGTCGTTAGAGTCAATTAGTAACCCCAAATCGATAATTATTGGTTTATAAATTAATACAAAACTTTAGT
>JAYEJY010000151.1:0-3347 GCA_034660795.1 Promethearchaeati archaeon
GTTTTGATAAAATGGCTTTTAAAGCAGCAGAGGATGTTTGTTGATAGGTGAGACAAGACCATGAATATTTCTCATTTTTCTTTAATAAATCAGCAATTTCCAATAATTCTTCTGCGTAGCGTAGCCAATCTTGATTTCTAGACATATAAATAACTCCTAAAGGATTTTTATAAGTTAATTTGTAAAGTAGCAGTTTCCTCAAGAGTAATAATCATTAAACTTGAGATACTGCCTATATAATTATAATAAAATGATGATTGACCAAGAAGATGATCAATCATATTTCAGAAATAAAAAATAATTTAGATAGATTAACGATAGGATTTTTGGTATCTTGCTCGAGCGCTTGGTCCTCCAGCCTTTTTCTCTTCTTTTCGACGAGAATCAGCAACAAGGATATGACGATCATAATCCATATATTTACTACGTAATTCTGGATCTTGCGTCCATTTGACTAATGCACGACCAATAGCTGTTCGAATAGCATCAGCTTGTCCAAACACTCCTCCACCCTTAACGTCGACTGTGATATCGATTTCATCAACCACTTCTTTTCCTGCAAGAATGAGTGGTTCTTCAATTTTCATTCGTGCAAGTTCCGAAGGATAAATTTCAAAAGGAATAGAATTTATTCGTATTCTTCCTTTACCCGCTTTAGTGGTTGCACGGGCAATAGCTGTTTTACGTTTTCCCGAGGTTAATATAATTCGTTTTGAGGACATCGTTTTCTTTCACCTTCCATTATTCTTTATTTCTTGGGTCAAGTTTAGGATCATAATTCCAGCCTAATTCTTTACAGAGGTCTCCCACTGTAATACGTTTAATTTTAAGTTTAGCTGAATCAGCATCTGGAATAACTATTCTCTTTTCGTTCTCTAATTTTTCAGGAACAGAGATATAACATTTCAATCGATGATAAGCTTGTTTTCCCCGAGGTTTTTTATAAGGCAACATTCCTCTAATAGTACGTCGAACAAATCGATCTGGACGTCTGTAATGGAATGGTCCTCTCTCGGGATTAAATTTGCTTACAATTCCCAATTTTTGCTTGTATTTGGAAATAGTATTTTTCGGTTTACCCGAAATTATCATCTTTTCCACATTAATGAGATCAATTGATTGTCCTTGCAATAAGCGTTTAGCAACGTGCGTAGACAATCTTCCTAGTATGGCTCCATTAGCATCAATAACAACACGTTTTGACATTTCTATTTTACTCCTTTTGGACAATCATTGTATAATCCGGATATTTTTGATATCTTTTTTAGGTAACTCCATTAATTCCTGGAGTGAAAGAGCTTTCCCTCCTGCCATAACTATCTTTTCTTCAGCTACTCTACTAAAATTAAGAGCAGCAATAGTATAAGCAGAAGTCAATTCTCCTGAAGCTAAGACTTTACCAGGGATAACAACTAATTCATCTTCTTTAGCATAACGTGTAATTTTACTTAAATTAACACACGCTCGTTGTCTCCTTGGCTTACTTAATCGTTCAGAGAGATCTATCCAGAAAGAATGCTTCTTATCAGATGCACCTTTCTTGCGCAAATTTTGTATTAACCTTACGGTATTAGGATTTGATGGCCCTGTTGGTTTTGGCAATTACTCACAATCCTCCATAAATTATCTTAATTAATTATTTCTTTTCTTTTGCAAAAAGCTCCAATGCTTTTTTGTATTCATCTTGGAAATCTTTGGTTTTATTTTTTAGGATTTCGGTCGCTTTTCTAAAAATATCCAAAGGTTTAACAGCCCCAGTTGATTCAAGCGTAAAGATAAAGTCACCTTCTTTATGAACCATTTCTAAGGAATCATATGCACAAGCATTGGTACATAAATCACAAAGAGTACATTCTAGAGGGTCTGTTAAAGTCACTTCTTTTCTCTTAACTTCAAGAAGATCTTTTGGACATGCTTCAACGCATTCTTTGCATCCAGTGCATTTTGATTTATCCTGTTTTACTTCAGGATAATATCTATAACTACAATTTGCAACGGGTGACCATTTAGCATGTTCTTCACCACGACCCATAAAGGCAATTGCTTCAAGAACAATTTTTTGTCCTGGCGCAAGCTTTGCAATAGGAATTTTTTCGGATACTGGAATAATTTTATCATCAGTTGATTGCAAATCTTTGGAATAAACCATTTTTGGTTTATTACCTTCATTTTCAATATCAAGTGTTAATGTTGCAGAACAGAATTGGCATCCTTCACCATCACAATTCTCACATTCACTTGTAACAACGAATTCATCAATTGGTGTTGTGATAGGTATTAAACCTAATCGATGAGCAATAATCTCATCTAACATTGGAGATGAATTTTCAACTAGAATAATGTCTTCAATAGCAAGGGTTGGAACTTCACTGATAATTAGTCGTCGATAGGTATTCATTATAGCAATGCTACTCTCATGTACGACAAAGCGAAGTATATTGTCTTTATGTTCTATAACCTCAATATCCATAACAATCACGCATGTCCATTTATCCTTAGCATAATCGCAGAAAAGGACAGAACATTTGATACGTATCAATTCTCGAAAGTTGAGAAAGACCTTATAAAGTTTTTTAAGGTATTGAACTTTATAAAGAGTATAATTATTTATTAAGGAATAAAAAAGAATAGCTAATTTAAAAAGAATAACTTCACATTGAATAATACTATATTAGTATTAGAAATAACTCGAAACCACAATAAGTAGGACTATAAATAAAGTAGGAGAAGTATATATAATAAGTATTCAAGCTAGCTTTCCGAGGGTATTACATGCGTGGATTATTAGTTGGTCGATTTCAGCCTTTTCATAAGGGACATTTGAGCATTGTAAAACACATTTTACAAGAGATGGATGAAATAATTATAATTATAGCTGCTGCTCATAAAAGCCATTATCAAAAAAATCCTTTTACTGCTGGCGAACGAATTGAAATGATAAGGCAAACTATGAAGAAAGAATTGAAAAATCCACAGAATGTGCTTATTATTCCTGCATCAAATGTAAATGATAATGATCTATGGATATATCACTTAAAGCGCCTTTCTCCTTCTTTTGATATTGTTTATACTAATAATCCTCTAACTACAACACTCTTCAAAAATGCTGGGTATAAAGTTCGAGAAACACCATATTTTCACAGGGAAAAATATAGTGGATCAATTATTAGAAAATTTATGGCAGAAAATAATAAAAAATGGGAATCTCTAGTCCCATTAAGTGTTAAAAAATTTTTATTGGAAATTAATGCTGTGACACGAATGCGGAATATCCTTGCTAATGATAAGAATCATTCGAAAAAGTAACCATATTTTTTTAAATCTATTTTTCCTTTTTTCATTTCAAT
>JAYEJY010000152.1:0-3329 GCA_034660795.1 Promethearchaeati archaeon
TAAAACCTCCCAGATTAAATTGTGTTTCTATTATAAAACATAAATTATCAAAAGTCAATAAAAATGGTTAATATACACACATATATGGCACTTTTTGATAATTTATGAATATAGAACATTTACTCTTGCAATAAAAAAAATGTGTTGTATAATGACTTTGGACAAGTTCTTTTAAGGAGGTGTTATTATCAAAAAAGGCCGATCTCCGCCCTTTCTTCCTATTTGCTAAAGAATTGAGGAAAGAGTTCTGATTCTTATAGCTATAGGAGGGAGATACATGTTAGAAATGCATATTCATACAAGGAGAAGAGAAGGTCCAATTTTTATTGGATCAAAAGAGGAGGCTCAGACATTCATTGAAGATTTATCTAGGTTATTTGGAATTAATCACTGCAGACTGGCTGGAAGAACTCACATAGAAGTTGACAACCAAAGAATTAGAGCCCAATATATTAAGTTGGGAACACGGAACAATGCCAGTTGTTTTTACCTACCTGTTCCTGTTTCTGATCATAAGTTGATAGCGGCTCTCAAAAAACATCTCAATAAGAACCTTGAAAACATTGCTAATATTAAGGTTCTTGAAAAAAACAGTGGAAACAATGGATGCTTTAGGCGTCCACAGGCTTACCTTTAGCATAGATTAGCCCCGCATAATAATTGCGGGGTGCTTTTTTAATTAAGTTTCTAAACTAATTTTTTGCTATTTTTATCCGCAGCAATTTTCGATACAAGTGTTTGTTGTTTTTTTTCATCAAGCATAAAAATTCTTCCTAGGGCTTCATTTTTTGATTATTACTAATTGGATTAAAAGCTTCGTTTAGTTCAAGCTTTAATTGTGATTCATACGCCAAATGTAGCTGTTTGTTTTGACAATAAGGGCGCATTTTAAAAATAAACGTTTCAATACCTTCAGAAATAGCTTTATGTAATTCCCTGCTAAATTCCGGGTCAATAGAATAATTTGGTGAAAATTTGGTAGGATCATTACGCATTACGATAAAAACTATACCTGAGTGGTTATTTGCTTTATGCAATTGCTGTAATTCTCTTAAATGTTTTAAACCTCGTGTGGTAGGCGCATCAGGAAACATGGCTGTGTTTCCCTCAACAAGTGTTACACCTTTTACTTCAAGATAACGATCTTTATTATCAGCTCCACGTAAACAAAAGTCAAGACGACTGTCGCCGATAGAAACCTCTGTATCAAAGGTATCAAATTCACTAAATATCTCAAACCATTTCTTTTGTAAAGCTTGTTTAAATATCATATTTGGAAAAGAAGAATTAATTGCTACAATTTGATTTCTTTCTTTTACAGCAAGAATGTCCCAATTCGTTTTCCGGGGCTTTTTACTAAGTGGTTTTCTAATTAAAAGATTCGTTTTAGGTTTAAGAAGATTCTTTAGACGACCAGGGTCATGAAGATAAGCTAATTCTGCTTTAGAATTATCCTCAAGGATTAATTTAACCGTAAAACGATTAAGTCGTTTGTTAAATATTGCTTCTTTAACTTCTCCAGGGATAGAAACAATTTTTTGAGACATAAATCTAGCCTTTACTTTTTGCTTATTAAACATTCAGAACTATATTACTATAGAAAAAGATACTAAACTAATAGTTTTCAAGAATTAGTGTGTTTCTCAAGTATTTCGGATAATTTGTCTAAATTGTATGGTTTGAGTAAAACATCACAAAATCCATAATTCTTATAATTTTGGACAGCATCATCCGTTGAAAAACCACTTGAAACAATGACTTTTACATTAGGATTGTATTCTTTTAACATCTTAACCCCTATTAATCCATCTTTCCCATGAGAGACACGAATGTCCATTAACACAAGATCGAAAGGTTCATTGCTTTGGTATGCTTGTTTATATTTCTCCAAAGCTTCATCTGCATGAGCAACAAATTCAGCATCATAGCCTAAATTATTCAAAATTTCATCTAATAATGATGTTATGGTTTTATCATCATCCATAACAAGGATTTTTCCTGAGGTGCTCATAGGATTAACTCCGCTTTTTAGATACTCTCAACCCGTATAGAAATGATTTAACAATCATTCTATTATATCCAATAGAACCTCTTCTAACAGTAATAAATTGCTACTATTTCGTACTTTATGTATTTTTTCCCTCAACTTTTTTTCTTTAGTTAAAAAAAGGAGTATTTTGTTGTGAATCTAGTGATAACAATAATTTAAGACCGATAAATAACAATTTTCTGCAATTAAACGTAATCTTAAATAGCTAAATTTACAATAATGACTTACTTAACGTTCCTGAGTGATTATTTTTGATCTATATTCCCCCAGAAAAGAAAAAAACAGGCGGATCAAGTAAATTAGGTGACATTGTTTATGTTATCTTATTCTTTCTGTTTGAAGGATTATTTATATTTGCAGTAATTCCAGCTGTCATTTTTGCCATGGCTGTTTTTCCAGTAGCAACATATCTAGCAATAACTGGTGCAGACATCATATGGCCAATGTATGTTATAATTGGGATTATTGTCTTTTTCCAAATATTAGCAATTCAATATTTCTTCAGAAGATATGTCCTAGAACCTCATAACAAAACACTTGGTCAATGGTTACGTTGGAAATTTTCACCAAAAGAAATTAGGAAACGACGAAAAGAAAAAGAAGAAAATACGATGAAAATTCAGAAATGGTACCAGGGCATGGAGCGGGTTCATGCACGGAGAGATCAATTAACTGAAGAACAATCATATGACTTGCGAACTGAATGGTTCGGCACAACTGGCAATCCAGAAATGGCCTATTACGAAGAAGAGGAAGATTCGGAATTTGGAATGGATGTTGTCTTCGCAGATTCATTAGAGAGTGCGAAAGAAGAAGAAGACAACGAGGAAGAAAATTAAAAAAAGTAAAAAAAATATCTCCTTTTTTCTTTTATATTCAATTTCTAGTCATTAGTTTTCTGTATTTTTTCTTCAATGACTAGGAAAGGAAATGCTTTATGAATCAGATTCTTAACACCTTTGAATTTTTCTTTTTGAATAACTGATTGACTAAATTCCCCTTCATAGGTTTTTTCAGTTAAATTACGTAAATATTTCAAAGATTGAATAAGGAAATATGTTGGTTGGTCACATAATATTGCACAAGTTACATAATCGCCAGTATCTAGTACTAAAGTTCTATCTTCTGATTCAACAAATTTTAGGGGTTTATTACTTCCTAAGGATTCACTTAGCAGACCTGAAATAGCTGATATTAAGGAACTTAGGAGATTTTCATTTATCTCTGGTTTAGTTGTTGTTTCTGTTGTAGTAGTTGTATTCCTAATTTTGCTAATATT
>JAYEJY010000153.1:0-3305 GCA_034660795.1 Promethearchaeati archaeon
CCTATCGTTTCTTCACCTGAATTATCGATAAAAGTATGATCATCAGTCATGAATGCTGATAATTATTCTAAATCTTGTTGATATATTTTTTCATTGAATACTAAAGCAACATACATTAAATGGGAAGAATTTGTTTCACTTTCATTTGTCAAAAGTTAGTTTCCTCCTAAGAATTATTGTTATTAATCTATATAAAAGATAGTTTGTTATTTAAAAGATAAATTACTTAGAAAATTCATTATTTTCCTGAGTAGTTTATTAAAAATTAGCTTATCTTAAAAGACTTTATAAGAAATCTAAGAAACACAAAAGTTATAGTATACACTCAAAATAACTACTTAAAATAATAAATTCGATAACAATTATTATTTGAAAATAAAATTTGATTTACATTAATCACTAAAATCTTTAAATGAAATAGAAAAATACAAACTATCCAATCATTAGCAAAAATAAATTACTTTTAGAAAAACAAAAGTTGAGTGATGACATAAATGCTATTGAAGTTCAAGAATTATCTAAGCATTTTTCCATTGAAAAAAAGCGGAAATCTCAACAACAAGAAGCAAAAAAACCAATTAGTAACAACCAAATTTCCGATGGTACTCTTCGAGCAGTTGATGCTATTAGTTTTAAAGTTAAAAAAGGAGAAATCTTTGACTATATCGGTCCTAATGGTGCTGGTAAAACGACTACTTTGAAAATTCTTGTAGGATTAATAATTGATTTTGAGGGAGAAGCTAGAATTAATGGTCAGTCTATTAACTCTTATTCTAATTTAGGTAAAATTCTTGGTTATCTCCCGCAGGATGTTGGTTTCCAAGAATGGCGAACTGTTAATAATCTTTTAACTACCCTTGGTTTGCTTTCTGGCATGACTCGAGAGAAACTTGAGAAACGGATACCTGAAGTTTTAGATTTAGTGGGGTTACCTAATAGTCGCTCTCGTAAAATCAAGCATCTCTCAGGCGGTATGAAACAAAAGCTCAAATTAGCTCAAGCCCTTCTTCATAATCCCCGTATTTTAATTCTTGATGAGCCATTAAGTGGCTTAGATCCTCAAAGTCGTTGGCAAATGAAACAAGTCATTAGAAAATTAGCTCAACAAGATATAACAATTATTTTTTCTTCACATATTCTTCGAGAAGTTGAAGATATTGCCACATCTATAGGAATAATCAATCATGGTCTACTTATAAAACAAGGAAAACCAAGAGAATTACAAGAAGAGCTCACCATTGGTGATGCTGTTGAGATTGTAGCTAAAAATATCAAGAAAGTGCAGAGGGAAATTAAGAATATCAACGATATTTCAGATGTTAAAATACACCTACAAAAAAAGGATTGTTTATCAGTAACTTTTCATCCTGATTCTAATTCTGATGAAATAATACCTCAATTATTTGATTACTTTTCACAAAATAAGATTATTGTTCGTCGTTTTAGCTATATTGAACCATCACTTGAAGAAGTATATCTCAAATATATTTCCGGAGGGTTTAACGCATGAAAAGCTTATGGTTATTATTATGGGATGAATTTGTTGGTTTCATTAAATCAAAAATTATGATTGCTTTATGGATTGGTCTCCCTATTTTAACTGTAATTTTGCATCTTGCTTCGCCAAATACTGAAGGTATACCATTAAGCATTTTTAATGGGTTAATTATTGCTAGCATTGGTGGTTTCTTAGCAGCTGTGATGTTAAGTACAACAATGGTGAACGAGATTAATGCTAAAGTCTATGATCTCTTTCTAATACGTCCTGTAAAGAGGTGGCAAATTATTATTGCTAAGTATGTCGCTGTTTTTCTTTGTTTGACATTAACATCTTTATTGAGTTTGGGATTCGGATTATTTGTAGATTATATAACGAAAAGCCTACCCTCAACAGCATATATTTTTGATATTTTTGAATCGTTTATTATTTCAGTTTCAGCGATGTCAATCTCTTGTGTTCTTGGGATTTTGATAGGAATTTTAATTAAATCTGTTGGATTGGCAGCTATTCTTTCAATTTATTTTGGACAACAAGTATCATTAGTAACACTTTTACCGGGAATTTTCTTTAATATTCCACATACGACTCTCTTTATTGTTGGACTTAGTTTTGGTATTACTGTTTTAGTTTTAGGCATTGATATTATCATTTTCAATAAGAAACAGTTTTAGTAAAATATTCACAATAGGAGTTTTACACTTTCATTTTTGATAGTCATTATTGATCTTTTTCAGCAATATTATATTTCACTTCGGTTGTTCCCATGAAAAAATCAATAACAAGTGTAATTCGATCTTCTGAAGGTATCTTTTTTTCGTCCATTTCTTCAATAATTTCTTTTCGTAATTGTCTTATTTCTTGATCAAACTTATTGAATAGTTGATAATATTTTAACAAATGCTTAAAATTTGCAATCTCTGTCCATTTATTTGAAAGTAAAATATCAACCGGTGCTAATGATAAGTTCTTTTTCAAAAAATCTGTATCTAATTCTTCTTGTAATTCATTAAATTCGTTGATTGCTTCAATAAACTCATTTAGAATCATATCCTCTAAATTATGCATAAAGGTTAGATTCCTTTTCGCTATTTCCATATTAATTTCTGATTCTTCATCTTCTCGCTTAATAATTTTGGATTTAGCATAATTTTCAATTTCTTCTTCAGGTCTATCAAGATATTGAAACAATTCATCAAATTCTTGTTTATTTCTTTCACTCATTTGTTCCTTGTTTTTATCATAAAGATATTTAATTGGTTTAGCAAGCCGATAAAATTTACCCCAACTTGAAGCAGTTTCATCTATATCAATAGTAATTAACTCATCATTTAACATTCTTTTAAGATATCGAATAGTGGTTGATTCTGGTTTATCTATAAGCTTAGCAATTTTTTTCAAATTAAGGGTTTTATTCCACCGTAATACTGTTATAACACTAAATTCGATATCATTTGACATTGCTTCTTGATATCTTTTTTTAATTTGATCAGAAATTTTTATTTCTTTAGACATAGTTCTTCAATATATTTTATATTAGGTTTACTTTAAAAATTCTTCTATTCTGAAATTAATTCCATTGTGGAAATACTTATATAATTGCTATTCGTTAGTATGTACTAGAAAATTCCATTTTGGAAAAAATTTTAAAATGGAAGTAATTGGAGAACCATACAAATAAGTGATTATATAGAAAAATCAAATATTGAACCGAAAAAAACAGAACGAGTTAAGATTTCACAAAAAAAAATTCCGGCAATATATACTTTATTGGATCGGTCAACAAGCATCCTTATTAGGTTCATCG
>JAYEJY010000154.1:0-16687 GCA_034660795.1 Promethearchaeati archaeon
AAGAGCGGGAATTTTATGTTGTTCACCATTGAAAACAATGATCGATCCTTTTTGAGCTAACGTAATAACTAGAATTTTAACCGATTCTTTTTTATTTATTCTAGCTATAGCTTTCGTAAGAGTAGATTCACCTGTCAGTGCTTTAAGCTCTTGAGCATCCACTTTTAATAAGTCAATCTTAGGTAAAAAATCTTCATAGTTGGGCCATTCATTCAAAATTAGTGTATTATCTTCCTCACTACTTTTTTTCCTAACAAAACCTTGAATGTCACAAGAAACAAAATTAAATGAAGAAACAAGTTTCTCAAATAACTCGGATGGAATTTCATGAAAAACAGGACTAAGATGAACACAAGGAACATCAAAATAGATATCAGGAAAATCTTTAATCGAAAGTTTTTCTGATTGGGAAACTAATTTTTGGGTACGGTGACCTTTCTCATCATAATGGTTTTCAAATCTCATGGATGTTTTGCCTTTAATTCTAAAACCATTTAAATCAGAATTGTAGTTTTTAATGGTCTGTAAATATTTTACTTGAAAATCTGTTCCAACCTTTGAAACAATTCCGATTTTTTTCTTTAACGCTTGAGCTGTTGCAGCAGCATAAATAGGGGGGCCACCAATAGTTTGTTCTTTCTTTCCGTTGGGAAAGATGTTTTTGTCTATTGTAATACTACCAACAACAATTAATTCCATTGCAAGTTATTATTGAGAAATATACTAATTCAAAAATTATTCGGAGAAATTGAAAGTGTTGTAAGCTTAGAACCTTTATTGAATAATCCAAGCTTTACATTGGGTCTAAATCTCGGCCACAATTAGGGCATACTTTATCTGTAGGATAAACCAAATGGCCACATCTACGACAACGTGAGACTTTTTTCCCCGGTCCTTTTGGAATATTGGTGGCACTTTTTAAATTACGACCACAATTAGGGCAAACAGTTTGATGAGGATAGACAATTTCACCACAACGAGCACATCGAGCTGCATTATTTTTTTCTTTTTGTCTAGATTTAGCATGAGTAGAACTATTATGAGTTGGTGGTGTTAATACTCTACCACAATTACTACATCTCGTTTCATAATCATACACAATTGCACCACAACGGGCACACCGAGCTGTCTTACTCTCATGGCGTTTCGTTGCTTTTTGAGTCGTATAGGGAGTAAGAGGTTGGCTTGGATATGCTGATTGGGGAGGTGATGGAGTATATTCACTTTTCGGTTGTTCCGGAGCGGGAGAGGTTTCTTGTGTAGAAAGAGATGAAGTGGGATCTCTAACTTCTAAATCATATGATTTACCACAATTTGGGCACCGTGTATCCGTTTTATCTAGTACGGTTCCACATCTTTCACAAACGATTTTCTCCCCTAAACGTTGTGGTTCACTATCAACCTCAATTTGGAATTGTTCATATGGAAGAGGAGCTGTTTCATCGGGTGGCGGAGGGAGGGGTTCTTCTGATGCAGGACTATCAGAGGAATTCGTGTTAGAATTTGCTGTAGTTTGCATATTATCAAAATTGTAATTATCAGGGGTATCTTCAATTATCCCAAAATCTTGAGGAGAAAGTTCGGATTCATCAGGTGGTTGATACCCTTCTTCTTCAATTCTAGGAATAACACTACCACATTCTGCACATACTACTGCATCATCACGATTGGCTGTACCACAACTAGGGCAAAAAATGGTCGTTTTAATAACCTCGTTAAATAGCTTCTGCAATAAGTTAGTAGATAAGCAGAGTAATTAAATATTATCAAATTTACAATTTTTCAGAAAAAAGGCAGAAAGAGTGGCTTACTCTTTCTTTTTGGGAAACCATGGGATAAATTTACTCGTGGAAGTCATATACTCTTCATAGCCTTCTCGTTTTTTCAAAATATCCTCCCTTTCAAGTGTAGGAATACCAGAGAATTTTAGAAGAGTCAAAGTTAGAAGGATAGGACCAATAATGGTTACACTACCAATAATTATTCTGGCTGTGTTTTCGAGATTTTGAATAGCCAGAGGGAAAACAATTAAGAAAATTCCCCACCATTGGGTTGCTTCTCCCCAATAGTTTGGATGACGAGTAAAACGCCATAAACCTGTTGTAAGAGTTTTTCCTTTATTTTCCGGGTTTTTCCTAAATTGCAAAAGTTGATAATCCCCTACTGTTTCGAAGAAAAATCCTTGTATCCAAACAAGACCACCTATAACTAAAAATACAATACCAAATGTAGTCATTGGATCTACATTCACCAGAGTATTAGCAAAAAAAGCGGGGGAACCAATGATATAAACCATAATCATTTGAGGGATAAAGAGAATAACAAAACTTTTCAGCAAAAAATTATTTTGCCATTGTTCTCTGTAAGCTGCAAATCGTTTATCTTCCACTTTACGAATGCGTTTTCGCGCTATTATGTACGTAAGTAGGCGAACACCCCAAATAGTAATAAGGATATTAACAACAAGAGGACGAATTGCCCATACATCATTCTTGATCAAATTTATGATAAAACCAACCCACGGCATTGTTACAAATCCTAATGCCCAACCAATATCAACAAGGCTATTATCCTTGAAAATAATGGTAATAGGAAAAGCAAAAATGAGAGAGATAACTGGTGCCAGAGCAGCCCATGCAAAAATTAAGTAATCCATTACTTTTTCAACTCCTTTAGTGAAATCACACTTATACAATATCTTATTCTTTTTAAATTACTTTGTTTGAAAAAATGAAGAAAAAGCATAAAGAATAATTAGGAACTAAAGAATAAACCTTGCTTTGTTTTTTAATTATTATTTTCTTCGAGAAGCTCCGCTCGTTTTTGCCGATATTTAATGATTGGGAGATCACCACGGATAAGCTCTTCATTCATATGTAATTGTGTTTTTTTAGGTCTTTGACTTATGACTACATTTTTATCTTGTAATAACACTTTCTTATTGAAGAAATTTCCAATTTTCCCAATTATTTTCCGGAGTATTGGTACACGAATGATTTTTTGATACAAACGTAGATATAGCACGGTATTTTCTTCATCTACTGGTGCAAATGCTGCAAAAATAAGGAATTTATCTCCCAAATGGTTTTGCCATATATTTGGAAAATGAAACTTGAGATAGATTTTCGAATCTTTTTTTGAGAGTTCATCCGCTTTTCGTGGTGGTTTGCCATCATCTTTTCGATTATGAACCCAAAAGGTTAATTCATTATCTGAAAGCTCAACTATTGGACCATCCACTACTGTTTTACACCCACGTCCAATAGTATTTTCGTGCACAAAAGGTAAATGTACCAGATCTAGCTGATTTTCAATTGCGCGTGAATAATGAACAGGCCAGTGGTCTTGAAAGGTGTTATAAACTAGATCCTCATCTATATCATCAAAAAAAGGGATTTTTGGATAGTCCTCTCGATGATCACCCCACCAAATCCAAATAAAGCCATGTGCTTCTTTAGCTGGATAAGCTGTAATAGCGAATCTTTCTGGAACAGGAGTATCTTGACCAATAGCGGGAATTTTAGTTACACGACCAGTTGTATCATATTCAAAACCATGAAAAGGGCATTGTAGTTTATTATTACTAAGGACTTTACCTTTGCTTAAAGCAGCTCCCCGGTGGACACATCTATCGTAAGCACAACCAATTGCTCCTTGTTTATCACGCCAAAAAACGAGCTTCTCACTTAAGCGGGTAACCCCTAACACTTGGCCTTTCTTCAATTCTTTCGAATCTAAAACCGCATACCATTGATTTCGAATCACATTTTTCACCTTAAGGCTATTAACCACGTGGATATACTTATACTAGTTTATAAAAAAACACGTTTTTTTATAATAGGGAAAACTAATAAATATACTCTTGTCAATATTTGGTAAAGAATTTCAAATATCTTTGTAAATGAGTGATATTTCACTCCTCTTACAACAACTATTACCAATTATTGTAGATGATCTAACTATGAGTAATGATACATATGATGTTATAGTCGTAGGTGCAGGTTGTGCTGGACCTGCAGCAGCAAAAAAAGCTGCTGAATTAGGACTTAAGACTCTTTTAGTTGAAAAGGCGCAAGTCCCTGGAGAAAAGAATGTTTCCGGAACTTGTTTGAATATGGCTGCTCTCATAGATCCAGACTTACAGTATATAATGACTGGACCAGTTGAGAGAGAAATCAGAAAAATGACTACTTATATGATAAATGATGAACGCACCACTATGTTCCAAGAAGAACCAACGGATGAAAGCATTCTTTTATTATCAATACGACGAGATAAATTTGATGCGTGGCACACTAAACAAGCAGAAGAAGCCGGTGCAGAAGTGAAATTAAGTACAACTATTGTAGATATCATAGAAGAAAAAGGAAAAGTAACAGGTGTTCTAACAGATAACGGTGAAAAATTCTATGGAAAAATAATTATTGATGCAGGTGGGGTAAATTCCATAGTGGGACGAAAAGCAGGATTAATCCCTAAGAGAAAAGGGAAAAAAATGATTCTTTATGTAACTGTAAATGTACATCTCGGTGAAGATATTGTAAATGAACGTTTTGATGATTCAATCTTCTACTTCTTAGCGCCGAATATTCAACATAAAACATGGCCATGGATTTTTCCTAAAAAAGAAGTTGTAACCCTAGGAACAGGTGGTTATATGGATGAAGAACTCTTTAACAAGGACATTCAGTCAATCAATGATTATATGCAAAATTACCTTGAATTACCTGTTGTGAAAAAACTACTTGACGGTGGTGAAATCGTTGCGTGGGGATTACATCTTGAGTATGATGAACCGCTGGAGAAAAGAACAAAAGATGGCTTGATACTGACTGGGGAAGCAGGAGGTTTTGTTATCCCCTTTTTAGGAGAGGGCATGGTCGAAGCATTCTTTACAGGTATATATGCAGCAGAAGCAGCAGCTAAAGCAATAAAAGAAAATGATTACTCAGCAGAAAAATTAGAAGAATTAATAATGGAACGATTTAATACAAATATGTTTCTCCAAGGTTTCAAGTATGTTGCCGAAAAGAACAAAGAATCAATCCTCGCACAATCGGACGAAGAAATTATTAATATGATGCAAAATGTCGCTATTGGTGGAGGTTTCATTAGTAACGCAATACACACCAACTGGATGAAAGGTGCTGAAGAAGAGGATATGGATAGAGTACAAGAAGCCTTGGACTTTTATCAGTTTATTCAACCATATCGCCAAGTAGGATCAAGTGCTAAAGAAATCTATGAGGAGATGAAATCAAAATGAAAGTTAAAATGAAAGTAGAGTATTATAACGGAGAAACTGGCGAATTCATTAAAGTAAATGAAGATAATTGTATAGGTTGTGGGGAATGTGCCAAATTCTGCATGAGAAATGTTTGGAAAAAAGAAGGGAAGATCTATCGACCAAAGAATCTCAAGAATTGTGTTGAGTGTTTCGCATGTTGGAATGTTTGTGATTATGATGCAGTTATTGCAGAAGAACCAAAAGGAGGAACCGGTGTCCGGTTCTCTTATGGATAATGATAACAAAAAAACAGGAGGTAAAGAAAACATGACATCTAAAGAAGAAATTATTGAAGAAATGAACAAGTTTCGAGAAAAAATGATGCAAGAGAAATATGCGAAACATTTCCAAGGATGGAATAAAACAATGCAATATTATTTCACTGATCGAGATGAAAAATATTACATTGAACTAGTCAATGGTAAACCTAAAGAACCCAAGGAAGGGGAAATAGAGAAACCAGAGATTAGTTATAAAATGTCCACCGATACCTTTCTCTCATTAATGAACGGAGAAATTTCGGGAATGAAAGCATATACTTCTGGCAAATTAAAAGTAAAAGCTTCAATGCCTGATTTAATGAAACTGCAAAAATTGAACTGATTTATACTTTCAATTTTTTCTTATTCCTTTTTTTTAAACTATTTTAATTTCGCCTCATTTTTTTTTTATTAATATTATTTTTGAAAAACAGTTGGGGAGTTTAATTAGAAAAAAAGAAAAGAAAGGGAGAAAATCCCAATGGTCAATGGTTTTTAAACTGGTTGCATTGTACCTGAGAATACAAGCCATGCTAACAGAGATTTTGACACTAAGCTTAGTATAATGTAACCTCTTTCACCAAAAAGATAGTCTTTCCATTTACCCGTTTTAGTATATTGTAGTATCATATTCACTGGGAATGTCCAGAAAAACGCAAAATACGCGCCTAAAATAGCCCAGACAAACCAGGGAGCATTAGCAATACCACTACCTGCACCGGCTAAATGTAAAACAATAATTACCCATGGAATAATCCCAGCAAAGGTTCCAATGATGAATGCGGTCCAATTAGTTTCTTCTGTCGTTTGATTATGAATTTCCATCATTAAACCCATTAAGTTCATTGTCGCATTTAATCCTATAATTAATAATAAGCTGGACAAATCATAGACACCAAAGAACATAGCAATAAGAACAATCATAATTGATGAGCTGATGGCATATTCAAACCATCGGAAATAGTTAATACCTTTCTTCAAATTCTTATTATAGAAGTCATTTAATCCTGGTAAGATTGTCAAAAAATGCGCTAGTGATGATAAGAAGAGAAATGATGACACTATCGCCCCAATAGGGACATTTGCTATTGTTTCATCAGGACCTCTTAAGAGTGCTTCTGTGACCTCATCATAATAAAGATATTGTACTGTTATTGGTAATTTAAAATCCTTGATATTTTCAAGCGTTAATCCAAGACTCAACATTAGAATTGCTTGGATGAGATGTAAACCACCCATTATTCCATTAAAAATTCGTAGGCCTTTAAAAGTTATATTTGATTCAGCTACGCGTGTTTCTTCCATTTTTTAACACCATTTATTTTTTGATTTAAGCTCTTAGTGAGCTTATATTGATACTTATATCGGATTATTATTTATAAATTATGAACGGCTAATTAATTAAAGAAATACTCAAAAAAACTTTAGAAAGTAATAAAGTACTTAAAAATAAAGAAGTGGACTTTTAACTACTTATGTGACTTATTTATAATGAGATATTATGGTTCAAAAAGAACGAATTCAAAAACTAAACAAACAAGAGATAAATAGAAAAGGATCGTTTATTATTTATTGGATGCAAGCATCCCAAAGAACAGAGTACAATCACGCACTTAATTATGCAATCGAAAAGGCGAACAAAAACAATAAAGCCCTCATTGTGTTTTTTGGATTAACAGGCCAGTTTCCGGAAGCAAATGAACGACATTATACGTTTATGCTAGAAGGTTTACAAGAGGTTGAAAAAAAATTACAAAAACAAAACATAAAATTCATCGTAAAAAAAGGTGAACCCAATAAGGAGCTTGTTAAAATAGCAGCTGAAGCTGCCGTAATCATTGTTGATAGAGGCTATTTACGAATTGAAAAACAATGGCGACGATATGTATCAGGTAAAATTGCTTGCCCCTTAGAACAAGTTGAAAGTAATATCATTGTTCCGGTCGAAACAGCATCATCAAAAGAGGAATACGCAGCCTATACCATAAGGCCAAAAATAGATAAACAACTTGACCAGTTTCTAGTGCCACTTTCTCCAAAAAAAGTGACAAAACCCTCCTTAGAGTATGATTTTGCTAGCTTACAAATTTCCCCCATTTCAGAAATAATGTCGAAATTAGATATTGATAAATCTGTTAAATCGATAGACACAATACAAGGTGGCACAACAGAAGCAAAAAAACAGCTAGAAGCATTTATTGAGACCAAATTAGATAAGTATGACACCAATAGAAACGATCCCACACTTGATTATTTATCAAATATGAGTCCGTATCTGCATTTTGGTCAGATTTCCCCCCTTTATATTGCATTAAAAATACAAGAAACAACAAGTCCCGGTAAAGAGAGCTATCTTGAAGAACTTATCATCCGGAGAGAACTAAGTATGAATTTTGTTTTTTATAATACCGATTATGATGTTTTTGAAGCTATACTACCTAATTGGGCAAAGCTAACTCTGAGTGAACACGAAAAAGACACTCGGGAATATGTGTACTCTTTAGAGGAATTTGAAAAAGCCCACACACATGCCCCCTATTGGAATGCAGCCCAAGAAGAAATGCTCTATACCGGAAAAATGCACGGGTATATGAGAATGTACTGGGGGAAAAAAATTCTTGAATGGACCGAAACTCCCGAACAAGCCCATAATATTACTCTAAAATTAAATAATAAGTACGAAATTGATGGGAGAGATCCAAATGGATATACGGGTGTAGCATGGTGTTTTGGAAAACATGATCGCGCTTGGAAGGAACGAAAAATATATGGTAAAGTGAGATATATGAATGCAAATGGTTTAGAACGCAAATTTGCAATAGAAAAATATGTTAAACAAGTTAATGAAATAAAAAAGAATAATCAAGAGAAACTATAAGAGATCAATTATTTTATGGGCTTGAATAGAAATTCCGAAAAGGTCAGTGGGGAGAACTTCTGCAACTGTTTCAGTTATAGCAAATAACTTTTTGCTAGAAACAGCTTGGATATCATGTATAGGAGTTACAGGTTGAATGACAAGAGGTACAACAATTTCTCGTAATTTATCCGCCATCATCCTTACATCTGCAAGTTTAGTGTCTTCGGTAACAACAAGTTTCGCAAAACATTTCACAGAATGATTGCTTAAAATTGTTAATGCCTTGAATTCTTTATTCACTAAAGAGTCCCATTCTTTTGGTTTCACAGAATGCGCACTTCTATCCTTTAAATCAACACAAGCATAACTAATCATTGAAGCAACTTGCTCAATACGCTGAGGGAAATAGCCTGCGGTTTCCAAAAAAATTTGGAGCTCTAAATCATATAATCGTTGAATAATTCGTTTGAAAAATTCTTCCTGTAAAGTTGGCTCTCCACCTGTTAAGGAGACAGAATGGAAATCACGTGTTGAGAGACTAAGTATTCTATCCATCACAAAATCTTCTGTCACAGGATTCTGAAAAGATTCAAAATCCCATGAACCAGGTATAGTCTCAACCCTACAAGTCGGATACTCTATATCACGAGCTTCCGCTGAATCGCACCAGCGACAATGAAGATCACATCCTGCAAAACGGATGAAAATTTGCCTGCGACCAAAACAGGAACCTCGAACCGACCCACCTTCTCCTTGATAACTGCTGAAAATCTCAACAATATAACCAGTATTTTTAGCAGTAGCAGTAAGACTCTTTTCAGCCGTCATATAATAAGCACAATCCAGTTATTAATCTTAGATGATTATATGAATAATTATTTATTATGTCTTTTTCTTTTTTTGGTAGATTGTTGGATCAGGTATTGCTTGTTTTTTAAAGCCTCGTTTTCTCCTCAAGCAACTCTCACAGATTCCACAGTGTATAGGGTGGTTTTTTTCATCAAATCCAAGCGGGTTATAACAAGAACTGGTAAAAACAAATGGTACCCCCAACTTTTCTCCAACTTTTATTATCTCCCCTTTATCTAATCCAACAAGGGGGCAGATAACTGTTACTTGAGCATGTAAAACGCCTAATTCAACCGTCTTATTGAAGTGTTCGATAAATTCTTTCGAATTGTCAGGAAAGGTCGTACCCTCCTCTAAATTAAAACCAGTTATAATGTCCACCTTATGCCCAATTGTCTCAGCCAATGCTGAAGCTATTGAAAGAAAAACTAAGTTTCGTGCAGGAATCCAAACAGACTTAGCACTTGCCCTAGTTTGGGGTAACTCATCAAGTTCATCTGAGGACAAGTGAGGAAGAGCAACTTTACTATTTTGGGCTAAAGAGCTATCTATAAGCTTTGAATACTTCGCAAGGAAATCAAGCGTAATAAACTCATGATTGTCTATTCCCGCCATATTTCCTATTCTTTTGGTAAGTTCAGCTAAAATGGCTTCTTCTTTAGAACCATATTGAAAAGTTAATGCAATAATATGTTTATATTGTTGTGTTTTTGCCCACCATAGACTAACGGTAGAATCTAACCCTCCACTTAGAAGAACTATTGCAGAAGAAGTGGGTTTTATGGTTGATTTATTTGGCATTGTTCATTTCTCATAAAAACTTATAGATTTTTTTAGTCCTTTACACGTGCAAGAATATCTTTGGCATTGATTAAATAATGAACGGTTACATTTTGTTCCTTTTCAAATGATTTGACACCTTCAGGTGTTCGGTCAATAAAGACAAACAAATCTTCAACCGTAGCACCTTCTTCTCGTAAGGCTTTTATCGCCTCAATTTTGCTGAAACCACTTGAAATGAGATCATCTACTAAAAGAATTTTTTGTCCTTCTTCTATTTCTCCTTCTAGTAATTTTTGCAAACCATGTTTTTTAGGTTTTTTTCTAAGTATATAATAAGGTTTCTGCAATTTATGCGCGATAAGTGTAGCAAAAGGAATAGCTGCTAGAGGAATCCCCACAACGCCCTCAAGACCACCGATTTCCCTTTGTATGTAATCTATTGCAATTTCCACAAGCTGGTTAAATTCTTTTGGGAAATTTGGAAGGATGCGGAGATCAATATAATATTTTGATTTCGCACCTGAGGCTAAAGTGAAATCACCAAATTGAAGTACACCTGTCTTTTCTAGAATGTGGATAATTTTTTCTTTCTTTTTAGTCATAAGATAACCACTGTAAAATAATCTAAGAATGACAGTAATTAATAGGTTTTGTATTTTTTGATTAGCTATTCTTATAAAAAGAGAGGTTTATAGCCACTTATTAAGGGCTTTAGTGAAGCGACCGACCATTTTTTAAATGAGAAAAAATCAGAATATTGTTGAAATTAAGCTTTTATTGTCCTAAAGCCTTAATTGGAAGTGTTATGATGGAACCGATAAAAGTCATTATTATGGGCGCAGCTGGAAGAGATTTCCACAATTTCAATACTTACTTTCGAGATAACGAAAAATATGAAGTCGTTGCCTTTACCGCAACTCAAATTCCAGATATCGAAGGTCGAACTTATCCGAAAGAATTAGCCGGTAAGTTATATCCGAAGGGTATTCCAATTTACGATGAAAAGAATCTCCCCGAAGTTATTGAAAAAACCAACGCAGAAGTTTGTGTTCTTTCATATAGCGACTTACCATATGAGTACGTTATGCATCTCGCTTCAAAAGTAATGGGACTAGGACCCAATTTTTGGATGATGGGGAAAGAAGAAACCACCTTAGAATCTTCAAAACCTATCATTTCAGTCTGTGCAGTGAGAACAGGCTGTGGAAAGAGTCAAACAACCAGAAAAATAGCTGTTACTCTTTCACAAATGGGCTTAAAAGTCGTTGCTATTCGACATCCTATGCCTTATGATCCTGATTTAAATTCCCAAGCATGTCAAAGATATGGATCTCTTGAAGATTTGAAGAAATATCGATGCACTATTGAAGAAATGGAAGAATATGAACCTCTCATTACTAATGGCATAATCTTATATGCTGGTATCGATTATGAGAGAATCTTGCGAGAAGCAGAAAAAGAAGCGGATATAATTGTTTGGGATGGCGGAAATAACGATTTCCCATTCTTAAAATCCGACTTAGAAGTTGTGGTAACTGATCCTCACCGACCAGGACATGAAATTAGCTATTATCCTGGGGAAGTAAATTTACGAACGGCAGATGCAATAGTCATTAATAAAATGGCCACCGCTAATAGAGCGGACATTGATGTCGTTCGCCAAAATATAGCGGAATACAATCCAAACGCAACCGTTATTGATGCAGCTTCACCATTGACTGTTGAAAATTGGGAAAAGATCAAAGGGAAAAGAGTTCTTGTAGTTGAGGATGGTCCTACATTAACCCATGGAGAAATGCAATATGGTGCTGGCGCTATTGCTGCGTGGAAGTTCGGTGCGAAAGAATTAATCGATCCCCGAGAAAAAGCGATGGGATCAATTAAAGAAACTTTTGAAACATACACCCACCTTGGAACTATTCTCCCCGCTATGGGTTATGGTGAAAAACAAATTAAAGAATTAGAGAAGACCATCAATTCTATTGATTGTGATTTAGTAGTTGTTGGAACACCAATTGACCTCTCACGTATCGTTGACATCAAACACGATAGCGTCAGAGTCAAATATGACCTTCAAGAAATAGGCCATCCATACCTAATGGATGTAATAAAACCATTTCTTAAAGAAAAAGGGCTTTTAAAGAAATAAGTTTTTTAGTTAATAGTTCGCTTTTTGCGAACTCCTTCTTTAATTTTTTTAGTAGTAAAATTCATTTTAGATAGAACATTATTTCACATCTATAATGCAATAACAAAGAGCTTTTAGATTATAAATAAAAAGTCTAAATTAATTAAAAACTATAATTTTATAAATAGTGAATAAGGAGAAATAAACTAACACAGGGTGCGTAGTATAGCTTGGTTAATGCGCCTCTCTGCGGAAGAGGATATCGCCCGTTCGAATCGGGTCGCACCCGCCATTTTTGTTATGATAAAGATTTTTTATTGACTAGATTTTATAGTAAAAAAAAAATAAGGTATTTTTAGAATGCTTTAGAACCAAAGATGATTGATTTGCCAGAAGAGCAGAAAACCGATTTTTTACCGATAAAAAGAACTCCTCAAGAAGCAAGAAAAGCTTACAATCAAATGAGTAGTTGGTATGATTTGTTTAGCGGTTTTGAGAAAGATTACCGCGAAAAAGGAATACAATTATTAAAGGTAAAACCAGGCGAAAAAATTTTAGAAATAGGTTCTGGGACAGGAAATAGTCTGTTAATATTAGGAGAAAAAGTGGGTACTTCAGGTAAAGTTTATGGTATTGATATATCAGAAGGAATGGTTAAAGTTTCGAAATCAAAACTTAGACAAGCTAACTTAATGGACAGGGTGATTTTAACTTGTGGAAACGCGTTAGAATTGCCTTATGAAGACAATTTTTTTGATGGGATTTTCATTTGTTTTACACTCGAACTTTTTGCTAAACCCGAAATTACTCTTTTTTTTGAAGAATGTAAAAGGGTATTGAAAATAAAAGGACGAATGGGTATTGTTTCAATGGAAAAAAAGAAAAGAGATTCTGTTATGGTTAAAATATATGAATTATTTCATAAGTTATTTCCCCGTTGGATTGATTGCAGACCAATTCCTGTTAAAGATCTCCTGGAAAAAAATGGCTTGAAAATTAACAGCTACCAACAATTTAGAATGTGGGGATTACCGGTAGCTATAGTGAAGGTAACCCAAAAGTAACAAATTAATAATATTATTTTCCTATTTTTTCGTGGTATTTATCTACGGTTAAAAGATTCTCTGCAGCAAATTCAATTAATTCCGGTAAAGTTGGATGAATATAAATTGAGTCCACAAGTGGTTGGAGTGTTCCATTATTGGTGTTCATTGCTAAAATAACTTCATGAATGAGGATATCTGCATTGGGTCCAACAATATGAGCTCCCAGAATTTTTTTAGTAGTTTTATTTACTAAAAGTTTCATGAAATAATCAGAATTCTCTAACCCAAGAGCTTTTCCTTTCACGGTCTTTCGATATAAACTATAGCCTATGAGAAGGTTTTCCTTACCTATTTTTTTAATTGCTTCTTTTTCCTTCATACCAACTGCGCCAATTTTAGGGTACGAAAAAACAGCATGGGGGATAATATCATAGGATACTTCACGTTTGTCTTCATGTGATAAATTATATTGGATTATCTCCCCTTCATAGTACGCTGTGTGTTTTAGGAGATATTTCCCATTAGCATCCCCAAAAGACCAAATATTAGGTTGAGAGGTCTCAAGGTATTCATTAGTTTTTATCCATCCCTTTTTGGTTACCTGCACACCACTTTTTTCTGGTTTTAGTAAGTGAGAATTTGAAACACGACCAGCTGCAACAATAACCATTTCAAAAGTATAAGAATGAGTTTCCTTAGTTAATCTATTAGTTACAATGACCTTCTTTTGATTATTAGACGTTGGTTTAACTTCAGTTACTTCGTGGTTAGTATAAATTGTCATATATTGTTGCATTTCCTTTAGAACAACTGCAGCAATTTCTGGTTCTTCATCTGGTAAGAATTGAGGATTTCGCCCAAAAATTGTTACATCTGCACCCATCGTAGCAAAAAAATGACCATATTCAGCTGCAATATAACCGCCCCCAATAAAGGCGATACTTTTAGGTAATTGGTTAATATTTAGAATTGTTTTATTGGTCTCATAAGTTATTGAGTTTATTCCTTTTATTGATGGAATTGCTGGTTCTGATCCAAGGGTCAGGAAAATTTTTTCACCTCTAATTGTTTTTTCACCAATTTTAAGAACGTATGGTTCTACAAATTCTGCTATACCGGAATAATAATCTATTTGAGGATGTTCTTTGAGGAATTTTGCTTTAGCTATTATTGATTCATCCCTAATTTTTCTCATTCTCGTCAGTATTTTGCCAAAATTAACCTCATGTAGAGAAACAGATACACCAAGGTTTTCTCCTTTACGGATATCTCGTGCAAAATCCGCGGGATACAAAAGAAGTTTTGATGGGACACATGCTCTTGTTAAACAAATACCACCTATTTCATCTTTATCGATCACTGCAATTCGCAAATCCGGGTTTTTTTCCAACAGGAATTTCACTAAACGTGCAACCGTACCACTTCCAATGGCGATTATATCATAGTGTTTCAAATAATCCTCTCACTGTTTTTTATGTGATTATCGTATAACTTATTAAAAACCGTTATTCATTACAAAACAAGTTTTTAAGGTTTGTAACGGATAATTCACAAATTTCTCGGCACATAACTTCTTATATTATCTATAGCAAAGAAATTTAGGAGCATTCAGAATCTTTTTTGGGATAGATTCCAGATTCCTTTTTGACTTCTTTTTGCAACATTTTAAAGGCATATGCAGAAGTTGAAAAGGTAGTAGCATCAAAAGTCTTCGCAATGCGGGCTAATTCTTCATCAAACATCCGAACAAATAAGGAGATATGAGGATATTGCTTTTTTATTGCAAGGGTCAGTAAAATCGCGTCAGAAAATAATTCTTTTGTATTCCAGCAGATATACATTTGTGAGACCTCTTTCATATCAAATCGTTCATCAAGATTTTCAACAAATTGGACTCGTTCTTTATAGGGATAAACATTCGGCAAATCATTATAGACTTCCGGATCGATTTCGGGGTCAAGTAAATAGGTTTTTACTTGCAACATTTCACCATAAAAATCGACAATTCGTTTTACAATATTATCATTGCCTAAGACCACAATAATATCATCTTGTTCTACTTCTCGACTCCATTTTTGTACGGAATCCATAGTCCATTTTGAAGTTGAGAAGGTAAAAGCATTCCATGGTTCACTACTGAAATAATCTCGAAAATGTTCATCAAACACACGCATATAAATATCACACGTTTTATTCACCTTTCGTACTTTATCAACAGCAATAAGGGCTTCCCGAAGATCATTTGTTACACAAAAAACTTCCTTGCAAACTCCGACTCCTGCTTGTTTTATGATATTGATATCAGTATAATCGCCTATGATAACCGGTTGGTCAAAAGTAATCAGATCATCCACTTTGTCCATATCAATCTCAATTAATGAATATGGTTGTTTATTTTTTCGAAGGCAATCAACAATACGCTCACCAAGATGATTATAACCTAAAACTACCGTGTGATTTTTTTGATGCGCAGCTATTTTTCTAGCATTTAAAACTGGATTATAACCATAGAAATCTTGTAAAGTACTTAAAATAAAACTTAAGATTAATAACTCAAACATTAAAGGCCATAAAAATTGATAAAAATTAATGAATCCGGGATTTGAGGTTTCATTTGTAATACAAACGGATAATTGTAAAACATGCCAGAAGCTATTATCATTTTCAGTAAAATAGATAATCAAGAGACCAACAAGCCAGAATAAGACAAACACCAGAACTGGTAAACGAAATTGTTTGAGTTTGTTTTTGAAAGTAATAAATCGACGTGAGGGTGGCATACTATAAAGCATTTATTAGACAAATAATTAAACATTTCCAATATAGAAAACGAGTTATTTCAGCATTTTTTGGGGGTGAAAATCTTCAACAGGGCCTTTATACCGAGGGAATTTATCCTTATCAAGGGTTGCTTTTTTAAATTGGATAGCTTCAACAGGGCAAAAATTATAACATCGTAAACATAAAATGCAGTTTTCACCCCAACTGAACTTCCCATCTTGATAAGTTATGTTTTCTGTTGGACAATAGTCAACACATTGCATGCATTCAATACAGGTTTCCTTGTTAACGAAGAAATTCTTCGCAAAACGAGACCAGCCAATAAATCTCATTGGGACTCTTTGTATTAATCCACCTACCACACTTATCGGGTCTCTTCCTTGCTGCCAATTTTGCTCAGTTATTATTTTGTCTGCTAATTTCGCAATCATAGCGGAAGCCTGTTCTCTAATTTCAATTTTTTGTTCTTTAGTATGGTGTGGGAAATTTCGGAAGAAAATATATGGTAAAATAACATTATTTGGCATAGCAATGTTAATTGCTTGTTTAACATCATATCCTTTTTTTCTCAGTCCTCTAAGAGCCACCAATGCTCCATCGCCGCTAAAAGATAACATGGTAGTAAAAATAAATGCTTTTTTATCTTGAAATCGCGGAATTTTTGTCATAAACTCTCGGGTAAGATCAGGCATA
>JAYEJY010000155.1:0-3268 GCA_034660795.1 Promethearchaeati archaeon
TAGCTATTTTTTTAATGATTTTTGTGCATGTAATACAACATTTCTATAATTAAAATTGGGCTTTTGATTTTGACAAACTTTTAGCTCAACCTTTTTATGTGGTCGGAGGAGCAGGGATACTAGCTTTTCTAGGAACATGGGCAGGATTATTTTTACTGATTTCTGCAGCAGTAAATTCATATTCGTTAACACTAAAAGTAAAACGAGGGAGGTCACCTCTAAAGGTTTTAAAATATCAAATCCTTGCTGGTGTTGGGCTTCTTATAGCAGCATTTTTTGCTGAATGTTTTACTGGCTATTATGGTGCTTTTGGCAATCTCTTTAAACATGATTTAGGTGAATTTGAATGGGATTCGGGGTTAAGTAGGATTTTTGAATTTGAAACTTTAAATACAATAGGTTATAGTATTATTATTCTTGGATTAATTCAATTCTTCTTAATACAAGAAGGTGGAGTTAAAAAATACAAAAGAAATAGCTTAATCTTTTTAGTTCTAGCAATCATTACTGTTGCCCTAACACCTTTAGTTTGGGATATAGCTGAATTTGTATACCCAGGCTGGAATAATGGTCAACGTGATTGGCCTCCTACAAGTTTTGAAGATTTTATTCTGAGGTATATTTTTTCCGCCCTTACAGGTTCTGTTGAACCATTATTCCCCTTTATGGCAACTGCATTTATTGGATCAATAATCGGAACAGCACTTGCCCAAGATAATCCTGATAAAAATATCTTATGGCAGGGAGCATTAGGAGGAATAATAACAATAGGTTTTGGTATTCTTTTCATTTTTCCCCCGTTTGGTGGCAAAGGTAATTATTTTGGAGAATTTGAATTCACAGCCATACGACCTCGTGTATCAATGTATTTACTTGGAACTGGTTTTCAAATTTTGACTACTATATTTTTCTTATGGATCGCTGAATTTAGGGGAGTCAAAAATTCCTTCATAACTATAAAATAATAACCACTCCATTTCAACGGTTTGGTATATTAGCTTTATCCATTTATTCTCTTCAAACACTTGAATTTGCCCCACGATACTTTCTTCAAATGGTTTTTGGTTTTCCTAGTGCTTTAAGTGATAGCTGTAGCTGGCAACAAACAATTCTTACAGCTATTGTGGTACTAATGTTTTGGTCTGGTGTCCTTAGATTATGGGAAAAAACTAATTTTAAATTCTCATATGAATGGTTTATAGTTTATTTTACTTCATTTGGAAGAGAATCTAAACCATCCAGGTTAAATGTTACGCAAATACTATATAATGTCGAACTTGTCAGTTATAACGGAATTTATTCTAAAGATCCCATACAATCAAAAATGCCAAAAAAGGTTAGTAAGACTTCCTAAAAAGCTCTTTTTTCTAACCTTTACTTTTCTACCTAGGAGAATACAGAAAAAAGAATAAAAGAGAAATTATTTCCTTATTTTCTCTTTTTGAACTTCTAAACAAGCTTCTTCACGTAAAGGTCTTCGTAGTATTTTACCAACAGGTGAAAGAGGTAATTCTTCACGATATTCAATATAACGAGGAACTTTATATGGTGCTAAATATTTCTTGCAAAAAGCTCGAATCTCTTCTAGAGAATGTTTCTCAGCACCTTTCGCTGGAACTAATATGGCTTTGACTCGTTCATTGCCTTCTTTATCTTCTACTGGTATTACTGCTGCCATTAAGATATCTGGATGCTTACATAATGCTTTTTCAACTTCTAATGGCCATACTTGGAAACCAGAAGTAAATATTACATCCTTTAATCGGTCAACAATATTAAAGAAACCGCCTTCATCCATTTGAGCTACATCACCTGTTTTTAACCATCCATCCTCAGTAAGTACCTTTGCTGTTGCTTCTGGTTTATTCCAGTAACCTTTCATTACCTGCTCTCCCTTAACACATAATTCGCCTTTTTTGGTTTTACCATTATCCTCAAAACTTGTAATATCTTCATTCGTATGGATTGATACAATCTTAGCATTTGTATTAGGAATAGGAATGCCAATGTCTCTTTGTCTAATATTTTTATCAGCAGGATTTACATGAGTTACTGGTGAAGCTTCAGAAAGCCCATAACCTTCAATTAATAAAGCACCAGTTTTTTCTTCGAATAATTCTTGGGTATTCGGATGTAATGCGCTACCACCTGAGATACAAAGACGAAGTGAACTTAAATCATAATTTTCAATTTTCGGACTTTCTGCTAATTTCTGGAATAAAGTAGGAACAGCATTAAAGAAATGAACATCATATTTGCTTATTGTTTGCATTAATTCTTCCAATTTTCTCGGATCCGGGATTAAGAAAATTTGCTGCCCAGCATATAACGGCCATAAGAATGAGGTTGACAAACCAAAAATATGATCAAAAGGTAAAGCACCAATACTTCTCCCTTGAACACCTGGAATCGGTCCGCCTATCCATTCTTCCCAGTAATCTAATACAACCATTTGGGAAACAAGATTTCTATGAGTAAGCATAACACCTTTAGGTACACCAGTTGTACCACCAGTATATTGTAAACAGGCTAAATCTTCACGAGGATCAATATCAGCTTTCGGAACAATTTTTTGTCCGTTTTTAATTAAGGATTTATAGCTTAAATCTTTAGGCCTTTTACTGGGGTATTTTCTACCAATAAAGAGTCTGTAAAACAAGCCTTTAAGAGGATTTAGTTCATCAGCAATAGATGAGACAATAAGATTCTCTACTGGTGTCTCATCAATTATCTGGAATACATTATCAAGAAAATTATCTAAAGTAATTAGAACTTTAGCTCCACTATCATCTAATTGATATTTTATCTCTTGAGGTGCATATAAAGGACTAATACAAGTTACTATACAACCGAGTGATAAAGAACTGATATAACTAATGACAAATTGTGGACAATTTGGCATTAGAATTGCAATTCGATCTCCCTTTTTACAATTAAGCTCTTTTAAAGAATTAGCAAATCTAATTACTTTTTCATACGCTTCATTGTAGCTCATTTGAGCGCCTTGAAAATATAGAAAGGGTTTTTCTCCATGATTTTCAACTGTATCTTGAAATATCTCAAAAATAGATTTATCTGGTACGGGTATTTCAGGTGGAATATTTGGGTGATATTTCCAACGTGCCATTTTATTTTCTCCTGTTTTTTTTTGAATATACTCTGTTATGTATTATTAATAACTACTATATTATATACTTTTTTAAATATTAATTTTCTTTGATAAATTTTCTTGAATTTTTGACTAATTTCTTTTAAATTTATCTTTTTT
>JAYEJY010000156.1:0-16538 GCA_034660795.1 Promethearchaeati archaeon
TATTGGCCTTGATTTCTCCTTTGTCAATGGAATTTTTGTATTAACAACGATAATTCTAGGGTTAATAAAGAAAAAAGAAATTATTTAAGAATTAATAATAATGATGTCTTTTTGCTATTTTTAGATTATTGAATTTTTGAAAAAATAATAATAATAACTAATGTTATTAGAATCCTGATTACACACATTTTATTAGTTTTTAATCAGGGCTTATCGGCCCAACCTCTTCTGGGCATTCCCCACAGAGAATTCCGGGAATTTTTTCTGCATATTTTCGTAATACTCTTATCGTTAAGCCCATTGAATTTAATTCTAAGGAGGAGCCAATGAGAATATAATCGCCGGCATTCGTCAAGATCGTAAACCCTTTTTCCCCTCGCACAAGGACTTCGAGAAGTTCACCATGTTCATTTAAGGTGACAGCACGTTCACCAGAGGAGAGGATTGCTGCTGAGATTGCTGAAAGAAGATCGGGATCCGCCCCCTTTTTTGCAAAGAATGAAATTTTCAATCCTTCTCTGTTTACTACTGCTAAAGCTTCAAGGTCTGTATATTCTCCAATTTCTCTTAATAATTTGTATATTTGACGATCAACATCTTCTTCAGCAGCCATATTAATTACAACTCGGTTTGTGCTTGGTAATGTAGGGTGAAATTACTACAAATAAATTTCGTTTAATACACTATACTTTTTCTCACTCTTAAATAAATACCTTTAGAATGTACCAAAAGTCTCTATTCTCTTCCTAAATAATATGTACCACTATTTTTTTCTTTCAAAATTTTGGCATCTCATTATTCTTTTTATTTAGTGAAAGTCATTAATACGCTTTGGCTGCATACACAACATCTTTAGCTTTCTTACCACAAATAATACAGTCGCCAAATGGTTTTTCTTGTTTATCTTCTCGTTTTCCTCTTATTTCCGCACTTGTGTCATCTTTTAGTTTCTCAGCACACGCTATGTTTCCACACCAATTAATTCTGGAAAAACCGCCTGTTGTTTTTTGAATTTCAACTAATTCCGCATAGTCCTTTGGTTGCGAAATACTTTCCGCTAATAAAGTGTCCGCTCGTTTTTGTAGATACTCATGTATCTCAGTAATGATACTCTTGGTTTCTTTAATGATATCCGAGAAAGGAACGCTAATTTTTTTACCAGTGTCTCTTCGTGCTAGAACAACTTGTTCTTTTTTAATATCTCGGGGACCTATCTCAAGTCGAATAGGAACTCCGCGAACTTCCCACTCATTGAATTTCCAACCCGGCGTATAACCATCACGGTCATCTAATTCTACATTGATAGTTGCTTTTTGGAGTTTTTTCTGGATAGTCTTCGCTTTACTGAGAACTTCTTCCATTTGTTCGCTTTTATAAATTGGAACGATAACTACTTGGATCGGAGCCATTTTTGGGGGAATAATCAAACCCTGATTATCACCATGAAGCCCAATAATCGCTGCAACAACTCTGGTTGACATGCCATAACAAGTTTGATAGACGTATTTGTTTTTCTTATCTTTATCTTGAAATTGAATATCAAATGCTTTACTAAATCCTTGCCCTAGATTATGGGTTGTACCTATTTGGAGTACACGACCATCTGGAAGGGGGGTATCATATGCAATAGAATAAACTGCCCCAGCAAAAGTATCTTGCTCAGGTCGTCGTAAATTTAGGAATGACATACAACATTCTTGGAAAACAGCCTCATAAATTCGCATGGATTCTCTCACTTGTTTTTCAGCAGCGTCGGCTGTAGCGTGACAGGTGTGTCCTTCAGACCATAGGAATTCACGATCTCTCAATAATGGCTTGGTTTCTTTAGTGTCAAAACGAATTATGTTGCAGAATTGGTTTATCTTTAACGGTAAATCACCATGACTTCGAATCCAGAGACGGAACATATCATACATGATTGTTTCTGAAGTGGGGCGGAGGGCTAATTTTCTATCTAATTTCGTGTCGCCAGCATGGGTTACCCAGGCAACTTCCGGAATAAAGCCTTCAAAATGTTCCGCTTCCCGTTCAAGGTAATCTTCTGGAATAAATAGCGGGAAATAAGCATTTTTATGCCCTGTTTTTTTCATTTCTCTATCTAATTTGTTTGTTATTGATTCCCAAATAGAATAGCCATATGGCATAATAACATTCGCACCTTTCACAGGTGAACGTTTATCAACGATATCTGCATATTCTACTACTTCAGTGTACCAACTCAGGAATTCTTTTTCTCGATCTGGAAGCTTCATAAGCGAATTGATGAAAAACTAAACTTAAATGTTTTTATTTCATTTAATATCTCGATAATTTTTTATACCTTTTTTACCATTTTTTTCACTTTATTCCTCTTTAATTCCTTTCCGAGCGATTATTTGAAAAGCAGTAAATCCTATCATTCTTGTAACAGGCCGAATTGCCCCTATTTTTGTTGTTAATTTCCGCTTGATAACCTCAAAAGCATCAATTTGGTAAAAATCTGTTTTTTTGAGTTTTTCAACGGTTTGATCAACCTGCTTATAGGTGGGAACAAAACAAAGTAAAATCCCACCACCTATGAGGGCTTTTTTTGCCCCCTCTATAACCTCCCAAGGTGTTGGCAAATCTAAAATTACTGCATCGACATCACTTTCGTCGAATCCTGTTGTAACATCTCTAATTTTAAAGTTAACAGTCGCACGTAATCCTAATTTTTCGATATTTGTTATCGCCACTTCTTGGTGTTTAGGATTATTATCATACGAATAGACCATGCCATTGGGTTGGACATATCTTGCTAATACACAAGTTAATCCCCCGCTACCCGTACCGGCTTCAATAACTCGTTTACCACTACAAATACCAGCACCAAAAATAATTTGTGCCAAATCGGTAGGATAAATGACTTGAGTTGAATGCTTAACAGCCTCATGATAATCCTGGGGGATTGGTTTCCAAATAAAGAATCTCTCACCTTTAGTGCTTTCAATTTGACTCCCAAATTCTCTCCCAATAAGATCACCTAACTTAATTCCTCCCTTGTGAGTATGAAATTCTTTATCTTTCTCGACTTTCACCATCCATTTTTTCCGTGGTGAAGCGGAAATTAGCACTAAATCACCTTCAGTAATTTTCATATAGTCCACCTTTTTCTTTATTCGTCAGTCGTACTTTGATAGTAAATAAACTCCACTAATTCCTCTCTTAATATCTTCTGTTTTATATTAAAAGAAATCTGAAAAAAATTTGCTTTTCAAGCGAATAATTTGATATATTCATCATTAACAACTGTCCGTAAGATCTTTTCATCGGAATTACCAACAATTGTTTTCGAACCAATAATAGTTGTGGGTATTGAGAGGATCCCGTGTTTTTGTGCCAATTTTGTATTCGCTTCAATATCAACTACTTTAATATCCAATGGATACTCTTTTCCAATTTCATTTAATTTATTAAAAGCTGGTCTGCACCAACTACAAGCTCCACTTGAAAAAAATAATACCGGTAAACAATCACTTCGAAAAGCACCATTCAGATTTATTATAGCTTTTCTGGGGCTTCCCATTTTAGGATGCCATGTTATAAACATTTTTGCTAGCATAGAAAATATATCTACAACATTTTTCCCTGTTTTGGCACTAGCAAAAACAATCCCATTAGAAAACTTATTGATCTGATGACTTATCATCCGTTCAGAAATTTGATTGATATCATATTCTAAATCAATTTTATTGACAAGAGCTACTTTTGGGATTTCTCTGGAGATAATCGCTTCTAGTTTTGAATTCCAATAGTTAAGACTTTCAACAGTTTTTGGTCGATTACAATCAGTTACAAAAATTGCAGCATCCGCTTCAACTAAATATCGAAAGGCGAATTTTTTAAACGCTTCTTGTCCTCCAATATCCCAGATAGACAACCCAATTTTCCGGTCTCCAATGGTTAAATATCTGGTATAAATATTGAAACCAAGTGTTGGTAAATAATTTTCTTTAAATTGATTATGAACATATCGCTGAATAATACTTGTTTTCCCCACTTTAGGATTGCCAAGAACGACAATTTTTCGGCAATCGAAATTTTCAACCAAGACTCAACACCATGGAGTAATCCATAGAAAGAGCTTCCAATTCTTCTTTTTTAAAGAATGGAATATCTACATAGGTATGAAGCAAATATCTAGGAATTAATTATTGCTTTTATCATTATTTAAAACTTGAACATTTTTTCCGCCAGTACATTCATGGCAATAAAGTATCCTTCGAGAAGGCTTTCCGTGTTTTATTCGAACATGAGCATTTATTCCGGGATATAGAAATGTTTTACAATTTTTACAAAATCTATGACGCCATTTTTCAGGTATAGAAATTTGCGCTTTCATAGCGATTTTTCGTGCTTTACTTCCTAGTTCTTTTGCTAATGATGGGCTGGAAGGATATACTTCATCCGCTTTTGTTAATAACCGATGTATACGTTCACTAGCGATTAATTTTGTTTCTTGTTTTCGATTTTTATAGGAGGTCAATTTTAATACGCTCTGTAACCTTACTTAATCCTAAGATTATTCAGTTTTTTTCCTTCTTCCTATATATTATGTTGGATTTTTCATAATATTTTTAGGTCTTTTCAATTTCTGCCTTAAATAATACCAGATTTAATACTTATTACCGATATTAAACGAAAGATTAAAAATTGATGACAGATTCATCGCACATTACTCAAATGGACAATGAAAAAAAAATGGAGATTTCTAATCTCTTTATAAGTAACATATTCCATGAGTAACAAAAGAAGGTAAATTATTATGCCAACGGTTTACGAAGTACCTGCGAGTGATTTAATAGAAGCTCTAACAGAGAAATTACAAAAAGCAAAAAATATTTCCCCTCCAGATTGGGCAAGTTTTGTCAAAACGGGTTGTTTTAAAGATCGTACCCCTCATAATCCTGATTGGTGGTATGTCCGTTGTGCATCCTTGTTAAGGAAAGTTTATATCAATGGGCCAATCGGCCTATCTCATCTAAGAAAAATATATGGTGGTACCCGTAAGGGTAGAAATAGACCTGAACGTTTCGTGAAAGCAAGTGGGGCAATCATTCGTAAGGCTCTACAGCAATTAGAAGCAGAGGGATTGCTAACCTCAGATAAACGTGGGCGTCGAATTACTCCCGCAGGACAATCTATGTTAGATAAACTTGCAGCGGAAATAATCGATGAGAAATATCCCGAGCTCAAAAAATATTAATAGAATAGTATCTTCAAAAGTAGACTTGAAGGGTATAGAAAATGTCAGATGATCCAGAATTAGAAGAACTTCGCAAGAAACGATTAGCAGAGTTACAAGGTCAACAAAACGCCCAAGCTGAAATGGAAGCAAGAAAAGCTGAGATGGAAGCACAAAAAAAGCTAATATTACGGCAAATTCTAACTCCAAAAGCACGAGACCGATTAACAAACATAAAAATCGCTCGCCCAGAATTTGCAGAAAGCTTGGAAAATCAATTAATAACGCTTGCTCAAAGAAGCAATCTCCGTGGACCTGTAACCGAAAAACAATTAATAGAGATCTTACGAAGATTACAATCTGGAAAAAGAGAACGAGAAATCAAATTTAAGAGAAAATAAACGGTTGGAAAAAATATGGCAAGAAACAAACCTCTAGGAAAGAAACTTCGGATGGCCAAAGCAGCTAAACGAACACAAGGTGTTCCAACATGGGTTATCATGAAAACAGCAGGAAATGTGCGGGAACACCCCAAAAAGCGGCATTGGCGTAGAAATGATATGAAGGTATAAGATAAGCAAGAAAAACAACAAAAGTGAGGTTTACTAATAATGAGTTTAGAAGAAGAAATAGTTGAAGAAAGAATTTATACTATTCCATTTTATCCTAAATTAAAACATTCGACCCGCTACAAACGTGCACCAAGAGCAATAAGAATTATGAAAGAGTTCATTTTTCGTCATATGAAAGCTGTGGATGTTATCATCGACCCTGAATTAAACGAGTACATTTGGGCTCAAGGCATTCAAAAACCTCCGCGAAAAGTTCGGGTACGAGCAATAAAAGCGGAAGACGAAATCGTAGAACTTTATTTAGTTAAGAAGAAAGTTGCTGCTGAAGCACGCATCCCCGAAGTCTCTCGAATCCCTGGTGAAGGTGAACTCATCCCACCGGAAGAAGAGGATATCGAGGAAGAAGTGGAAATTTAACTCTTCCTCTTTTTTATTTTTCATTTTTATCAACAAATGCTGTTTTTAAGTGATAATCAAAATTAAAGCCACTTACTCAAATTTGAGTAAATAAACAATAAATATTTACTTAAGTATAAATTATTCTCTTAAGATATTGATGGGACCATAAAAGGTGTTACTAGCTTGGTAAAAGTAGAAACGGAATATTTCACAGAAGAAGAACACAAACAAAAAGAAGAAATGCAGGAATTCAAAGGAAAAACCCTTCTTATCGAATTAGCGGGTGGAGCGATACTAGGTGGCTTAAGTATTATATTAGCTGTTCTGGTGAATCCCTATATGCCGACATTACCCGGTCTTGGAATTAAATTCTTTGATCTCATTGCAATTCCGATGGTATTTGCCTTTATTGTTTTTGGTTTGAAAGCGGGGTTATTATCAACCGTTATAGGATGTTTAGGAATTCTTATTCTCCCTGAATATATGTCTTGGTTGGGTATGATAGCTAAATTTACAGCAACCCTTCCTATGATTATTATTCCGTGGTTATTATTCCAGATGACTGCTTTTTTGAAAAAACTTTTCAAAAACATGGCTTCTTTTGAAGAAAGTTCCAAGAATTTGCAGCGTTATTATCCCTATTTTATGGGTTGTGCTATTTTGGTTCGGGTACTTTTTATGTTTCTTCTAAATTTATTTGTATTTATCCCGCTTTATTCAGGATATACTGTAACTGTATTTACTGAAACAAGATTAGCATTGCTTTATGGCTTAACCTATGCGCTTTGGAATATTGTCCAAGGATTTGGTGATGCTTACATTCCTTATTTACTGGCTTATCCTACTCGTTTAGTAGACAATTTCTCAACATGGTAAAATCAGGTAAAACCTCTAAATCGTTATCAAAAAATTCCTCATACTAAACATATATAACAGAACCGATTTTTTAACTAAATAATATAAGATTATGGCCCATAAATAAGGAATATAGCGTAATCTTTTTTATATACCAATAACTAAGGATATATTACCTTAGTAAACTCGTATACAATTCACTAGAACCATCAATAGTTTGTAGCAGTGCTGACGAAGAGAATACTATTTCAGCATTTTGTTTGATTAAGGCTCTAGAGATGTAATACCGTATGAGGCTATGAGATTGATTTCAATAACAAAAGAATTAGAACCCCTATTACAAGATTTATTCAAAAGTCGAAAAACGACAGAAATACCCTTAAAAGAAGTAGCTGATATCCTAGACGTTTCGCCAAATGATCTTCGTACGATTATTAAACGAGAACAATTCAGTGATCAATATAAATTAGTAAAAGCAAAAAATGGAACTGAATATATTAAAAGAATCCCAAATGAACTCAAGGATGGGCTCACAATTTCCGCAGGATTGAGTCTTCAATGGGACAATATTGGTGGTTGTCCTTGTTTTACTTGCCATGAACTTGAGAGATGCGATGTTGGAAATCCAATATCTTCGGTCGATTGCCCGATTTTTCAAAAATGGTTATTTAATAAAGATGAAGAATTAGATGAAGAAGCACCAAAAAGAGCATGAAAAGACATAATATAGCTTTCTCTATTAGTCCACTCTTCAATAACAAGCAAACTTGAATCTTATTACTTTTAGAAGAAGACAATGAATCTATAGGAAGATAGAATACATGAGCCATAGAGAACGAATGCGTAAAAGGGAATATTATTACCGGAAAGCTAAAACGGATGGATTTAGATCTAGAGCGTCCTATAAATTAAAGCAAATCGATAATAAATTTTCAATTTTTAAAAAAGGGTATTCGGTTCTTGATATAGGTGCCGCTCCAGGTGGATGGAGTCAAGTTGCAGCAAATTATGTTGGGTACAGAGGTATAGTCTATGCTGTAGATCTTGAATATATGGAACCGATAGAAAATGTGCAGATTATAAAAGGAGATATTACTAAAGAAAAAACAAAAGAACGTCTACAAACTATAATTGGAGAACCTGTTGATGTTGTTTTATGTGACATAAGTCCTAAAGTATCAGGAAATTGGAGTACAGACCATGCAAGACAAATCTATCTTGCAGAAAATGCCTTAAAAATTGCTTTGGCTGATATCTTGAAACAAGGCGGGAAATTTGTTTGCAAACTCTTCCAAGGTGATTTATTCGATGCTTATATGGATAATGTGAAAAAATTGTTCCAAAGTGTTTATCTCTTCAAACCAAAGGCTTCACGGAAATCGAGTGCAGAGATTTATGTTATTGCAAAAGGCTTGATTAAAGGTCCTTTACAATCAAAAAATAAGAAGAAATGAAGGAAGGACACATGATTGACTTTCCTCTTGTCCCCGTTAAAGAAGGGAAAACTGAAGTTTTAGTCCCTGATTTAGAACCATTTCGCAATGAAAATGCTAATTTTCCAGCCGGAGAAGCACCAGTTTTTTATAATAAACGCATGGAGATAAATAGAGATCTAGCTCTTGCTGCATTACGAGTTTATAAACGAAAAATATTCGACAAAACAACTCCGCTAGCTTTTTGTGAACCAATGGCTGGAACAGGCATCCGTTCAGTGAGAGTGGCAAACGAAATAGAAAACTGTAACGTTATTATTAATGATAAGAATCCCCATGCAGTTAAATTGATTAAAAAAAACATTACCCATTTACATTTGGAGTCAAACACAGAAGTTTTCAATGATGATGCAAATGAGCTTATTATTAGATTTGGTGTCAAAGGCAAAAAATTTGACATGATTGATTTAGATCCTTTTGGGTCACCAGCACATTTTCTGGATGCAACTGTTCAAGGCATCGAAAAAAATGGTCTTCTTGCAGTTACTTCTACAGATATGGCGACTATGTGTGGCGTTTATCCACAAGCATGTATCCGGAAATATGCTTCAATGCCTATTCATACTTGGTTAGCTCATGAATTAGCGTTACGGATGCAACTTGGTTTTCTAACAATAACGTTAGCAAGACACAGAAAATATTTCCAACCGTTATTTGTTCAATATACAGCTCATTTTATCAGAACATATGTTTTATGTCAGAAAGGAATAACTGCTGCAAAAAAAGCTATGAAAAAGCTTGGTTATATTGCTCATTGCAAACAGTGTCTTTATTACGAAAGTAATAATGGATTACTTAATCAGTTATCTCCAACCTGTCCTAAATGTGGTCATACAAGGGAGATAGGAGGGCCATTCTGGTTAGGAAAGATGTATAAGCCCTCTTTTATTACAGATTTACTTCAGGAAATAGAAAACCATCCAGCATTATACGGAACCGCAAAACAAATGAAAAAAATTTTACAATTAATGAACGAAGAGGCAAACGCTGAGAAAGAACCAAATGCAAGAATAGGGTTTTATGATATTCATGAGATAACAGCTAAAATTAATACCTCTGTTCCGAAACTGCAAGATATAATAGATTATTTGCGAGAAAAAGAATATGTGGCCCATCCAACACATATCAGAGTTAATTCAATCAAAACTAATGCCTCTCTTGATACTATTCAACAAGCTATTAAAACACTTTTAGAGCAACAGAAACAATAATTAAAAATAGGCAGTTAGTGTAAAAATTACACGTTACTATTTGAGAACCATAACAATTGTGAGAAGAATGTATATTGCCGGGGTTGATGAAGCAGGACGCGGTCCGGTGCTAGGACCGATGGTAATCGCAGGTGTTGTTATTTCTAGTGATACTCTTGGAGTACTTTCGGAAAATGGCTTGACCGATTCGAAGCTGTTATCAGTTGAAAAGAGAGAGGAATTATACGCCCAAATTATGGATACAATAATTGATTCTCACATTATAGTTATTCCCGCTGAAGAAATCGATCAAGAAAGAGCTTATTTCACTTCCCTAAATAAATTAGAATTAAAGGTAGTAACGAAAATCTTACAGCTCCTTGAGCATTGGGAAACTGCTTATGTTGATGCTTGCGATGTCTCAGCAGAACGATTTGAACGTAATTTACAAGTTAATGTTCCAAAAAAAGTTATTGCTCAACATAAGGCGGATGTTAATTTTCCTATTGTTTCTGCAGCGTCAATTCTTGCGAAAGTGACAAGAGATAGAGCTATATGTTCCGCACACGATGAATTTGGCGTTGATTTTGGAAGTGGGTATTGTCATGATCCTAAAACAATTCGTTTCTTAAATGACTTTTATAAAGAAAATCAAGCTCTTCCTAAAATTGCGCGTAAAAGTTGGGTAACATCAAAAAGAATTATCTATAATCATCAACAATCAAATATTAATGACTTTTTTAACCAAGAGTAGAATAGGCACTTTTAATTTGCTTTTTGGAGATCCTTTTTGGGGCTATCCTTTAATTCATTAATAGAGATAATGGGGACACCTTGAATGGTTTTTAGTTCAGCATTCTCACCAAGAACAATTAATGGGTTTGTTTCAGTGATTCTTGAAATACTATAGGTAATACGTATCTTCTTTACAACCTCTTTTTCATTATATTTTCTTGAGATGCCTGTTATAACAGTATCACTTCTTTTCGTCTCTTTTTCCGGAGCTTTTGCTAATAATCGGAAAGGAATTTTTCGGGTCCATAATTGATCTTTATACCCCAACGAATTGAAATGTTCTTTGACACGCTTTTCAAGCTCATTTTTAGGTTTATTCAAGCGGGAAGAAGGTTTGGTAATAGACCCTATTTGTTTCATCTCATCGAAAAGGTTGATAGCTTGAGTAAAAGGTTCATCAAAAAATTCTTCAATTCTTAAAGCTGTCTCTAAAGAAACATCAATAGCGTCACGCTCATATTCATAGATGGTTCGTTTAGAAACTCCAACTGCTTGTGCTAAATCACTGAGACTCATATTAGCTTCCAAGCGTTTCTGACGGAGTAGTTTACCATTTAATTTTACTTTAAACCCGCCACGATAAGCATACACCAAAGGAGGTAATTGCTGTATTAATAATCCTCTCAAAGTGTCTAAGGAAACAGCTGGAATGTTATATCGGCTATAAACCACACCGTCTTAAATAGCGACACTAGACCGTATTCTTTGGCCAATAATAAGAGGATAACCAGCTAGCATAGACGCAAGTTTACGTAATTCATATGCTTGTTCTTCTCGGAGGCTATCAATATTTTCTAATAATTTTACTAGGATCAAGATAGCTCGTCGTTTAGCAATTAAATCAAAGCATCCTCCACAACCAATAAGCGGAACGGATAATGAATAATTAGATTGGTCAAAGACCCGAACGATATCTTCGAAAAATTGCTGCTCAGTAATGTCTATCAAAGGTACACCCCCAGTGGGGTTTCTTTTTTTTCTAACATGCTCTTAAAACGTCTATAGGCTAGTATTCACTTATAATTATTATTCTACATGCCAAATTTATGAGTTTTAGTATCATTTTGCCTTCAATTAACAAGCCTATTTTTTCTTGGGCATTTTGGTTTTTTCAACGACAATTTTCAATGGTTTTGCCAACCTCTCATCCATTATGAAAAGTTTGGTTCCGGATTTCATATTTTTATCTGTAATGACCAGATCATTATCTAAAATAATCCCTTTTACCATCATTTTTGGATCCGCTAATCCAAAAGTATATGCAATTCTTGTCTTGATTTGCTCAATAGTTTCTCCATTTTCTATTGTAAAAGTGGACTCTTCAAGGTCATAAAATTGCCCACAAACAGGACATTGTTCTTTTCTTTCTAATTGTAAAATGGTAGTATTATTAGTTAATCCGTCGTAAAATAAGTAATTATTTAACGGCTTCCCTATTTCCAATAATTCTTTCAAAACCTCTTGACTTAATATACCGCCAATAATCATAGATAAAGTAGCAATAGCCGGCATAGGTGCTTCTTTTTTTCTGGGAAGATGTTTTCTTTTCTCACCCACAGGCGAACATGCTTGGCTTAATTTTGTTTGTGGGATTAACGGTTGACATTCAAAACACGGTGTTTCAAAAGGAATTATACGTTGAACATCACCCATGAAACCATACATACCACCGGTTATAAACGGTTTCTCAAGATGTACTGCTAACGAATTTAACCACCGTCGAGCGGGAAAAGTATCAAGCCCCGCAACAATGACATCACATTTTTTATAATATGTACGATTAACATTTTCTATTTTCATTGGAAGTGAAACAATTTCTACATCAGGATTCATTTTTGCTAACTGCTTCGCTGCTACTTCTGATTTATATTTGCGAACATCATGTTTGCGGAAAAGAAACTGACGATTCAAATTCGATATTTCTACGGTATCCATATCAACTAAATAGATGGTTCCTACCCCACTTAACGTTAAATTAGTTGCAACGAAGGAACCGAGGGCACCAATTCCAGCTACCAGAACAGATGCTTTCTGTAATTTCTCTTGGTCCCAACCATCTATTCGCATTTGCCGATCATAACGTTCCAAGATTTCACACTCAATGAGTATATTCTATATTGTTTTTAAAAGATAAGCTAAAAGAATCTTTTTAAAAATGGTGATTAGTACTTCTTTGTAAGCTTTTTATCAAAAGAGTCTTTATTTTTATTGCTTTTGCCTATGCTTAAATGAAATACTTTATTTACTCAAAGAATAATTTTTATAGCAAGAGAAGTAGCTAATTTAAATATTCTATAGGAAAAATCTCATAGGTGTAAATAAAATGCCAGAGGTATATGAATGGCTGGGCGCGCGTCCTGGTGATATTGTTTATCGTCACCCCGATGATCGAATTCAATGGGGTTCACAAATTATTGTTAAACAAAACCAAGCCGCAGTCCTCTTCAAAGAAGGAAAAGCTTTTGATGTTCTTCCACCGGGAAGACATTTTGTAAAAACGAAGAATTTACCATTAATAACTAAATTCTTATCACGAATGGTTGGCTATGATAGAGAACCATTCAACGCTGAAGTTATCTTTGTAAGTACAAGTGACTTTAAAGGTAAGTTCGGTGGTAGAAGTCAAACTGAAGATTTAGCTCCACTACAATTTCACGGGGAATATTACTGGGAAGTAAAAGACCCCAATCCTTTTGTGATGGAGATTGTTGGTAATCAAACAATTTATGATTCACAGAAAGCATTAGACTATCTACGTGGATTCTTCACCCAATCGTCAATTGATCTTCTCTCTCATTTTAAATTGGTTCAAGTTATGAAGCAATTAGATGAGGTTTCCGAGGAGGCTGAGAAAGTTATCTATCAACAATTAGAACGATGGGGTATCAAACTAATTGATTTGAAATATCTTGGTGTTGACACAACGCCAGAATACAGAGATCGACTTTTCTGGATGCAATCGGGTGTCGGAGCAGATAAATTAGTCACATTGAAAACCGTAGAAAAGTCTTCTGAACATTTAGGAAAATCACCTGGCGCTGGATTTGGTGCTGGAATGGTTCTAATGCCTGAATTAATGAAACAAGCGGAAAAAGCCAAAAAATCGGACAAACCAGAAAAAGAAGCTGTTATTGCTTGTCCTAATTGTGGTAATCATACTTCACCTGCTGCTAAATTCTGCCCCCATTGTGGATTTGAATTAGGTGTTAAACCGAAAAAAGCCAGTAAATACTGCACTAATTGTGGAGATATCATCGAACCGGGTGAAAAATTCTGCTCTTCATGCGGTAAGAAATTAAATTAATTATATCATCGCATAAAGCTTTTTCCTTTTCTTTTTTTATCTTTTTTTCTAATTTCTTACAATGATTTATTTATTATTATTCTATTTTTTTATCCATCATTTTTGTAGGTAAAGTAATATGTCATTAAGTAAACCCCCAAGGGATGTTGAACTGAAAATCATTCGAGAAAAACACCAGCAAATACCTGAAATACTTCACGAACACGACATTGAATGTTGGATTGTTTTCATTCGTGAAACAGCAGCTACACCTGATCCCGTACAACCATTAGTACTAGGAGGAGATGTGGTTTGGCAGTCCGCGTTTATTTTTTCACTGAAAAATAAGGTCTTTACAAAAACTGCTATTGTGGGAAATTATGATGCCCCAGAGGAGAAGAATAAAGGCTTATGGGATAAAGTGATTGCTTATAAAGAGGGGATATCAGCTCCTTTAAAGGAATATATCCTTGCTTTAGGTCCAAAAAATATAGCTTTGAACTATTCTATTGATGATGTAACCTCCGATGGTATTACCCACGGGATGTTTTTAACTATTTCAGAAATTCTTGAGAACTATACTCAAAAGTTTGTAAGTGCAGCCCCCATAATCCAGGCTTTGCGCGGTCGGAAATCAAAAACAGAAATTGATCTTGTAACAAAAGCTTGTGAATTAACAGAGGATATTTATGAACGAATAGGCTCTCAAGTTAAAATTGGTATGTCGGAAACAGAAATTCAACAAATGTTTCATAATGAAATGGATAGATTAGGTGTTACAGAAGCATGGCATAGAGGCCATTGTCCCGCGGTTGATACCGGTCCTGATAAAGAAATAGGGCATGCTGGTCCGTTACCTGATAACAAAGTTAAATATGGACATACACTTCATTATGATTTTGGTATCAAGCGCTATGGTTATTGTTCTGATATACAGCGCATGTATTTCTTTGGCTCTCGAGAAGATATTCCAGAAGAATTACATCATGCATTTAATACCGTCTATCATGCAATTACTTTAGCAGCTGAATATATCAAGCCTGGTGTACCGGGTTATAAGGTTGATAAAGTAGCAAGAGATTACGTTAAAGAGCAAGGCTATGAGGAATATGGTCATGCTTTAGGTCATCAAGTTGGAACACAAGCACATGATGGTGGAACATTGTTAGGACCATTATGGGAACGATATGGTGACATTCCTAAAGGAAAAGTTGAACAGAATCAGATCTTCACGCTTGAATTACATGTAAACACCGAAAATTATGGAGCTGTTTCATTAGAAGAAGATATAGTCATTACAGAAGATGGGTGCCGTTTTCTTGTACCTCGGCAAAAGGAATTTATCACAATTGAAAAATAAAAAAATGCTCAAAAAAGCAAAAATATGCTTTTGAGCATTAATTTCTTATTTTTGTTTCTTCCGTTTAATAATAATTGTGGAAACACCAATTGCTAACAAACCGGCAAAAATACTTGAAAAGAAGATAATGCCACCTTCAACAGTACTTGTTATGGTGGTGTTAGAACCTGGTAAAGTAATAGTAATAGGAGTAGTTATTGTTTCAGGTGGAGGGGTTATTTCTCCGGGATAATCTTCTGGATCATTTGGATCGGTACCTTCATCTATTTCGACAGAATCCATAAAATTATCATTGTCGCTATCTGCATTGGTGGGATCAGTAGAAAAAGTATTTATTTCCTCATAATCTGATAAGGTATCTTTGTCAGTATCGTTGGAGTTTGGATTTGTTTGATAAGTAGTTACTTCTTCCCCATCATTTAATCCATCATTATCACTATCACTTTCTGTGGGGTTTGTGCCTAAAACTACTTCTTGATTATCAAGAAGCCCGTCGCTATCGGTATCATTATTCAAGGGATCAGTGATAAATCCTAATACTCCGTTTACCTCATCATAATCAGTTATTTGGTCATTATCTGAATCACTAAGTAAAGGATCTGTTGAATGTGTGTTTATCTCAATATCATCCTGTAATTCATCACCATCAGTATCGCTTTCCAGGGGATTAGTTCCATAAGTTGTAACTTCTTCATAGTCTGATAAATTGTCACTATCACTGTCGTTATTATTTGGATTTGTTTGGTAGGTTAGTTCTTCACCATCATCTAAACCATCTTCATCAGAGTCTGCTTCAAGAGGATCAGTGATTGCATTATCTAAGCCAGGATTGATCTCCTCGTTATCGGTTAATCCATCCCCATCTGAATCAGCGAGATTGGGATTTGTACCATAAATAGTTATCTCCTCATAATCATTAATACCATCATTATCTGAATCCTCATCGTTAGGATCTGTGTTATGACTCACAACTTCAACATAATCATTTAGGTTATCATCATCTGAATCGGTATCATTTGGATTAGTTGAATAGGTATTTATTTCCTCGTCGTCTGTTAACCCATCACCATCGGTGTCATCATTATTGGGATCTGTTATGGAATTAACTTCATCATAATCGCTTATACCATCACCATCACTATCAACTAAAAGAGGATTGGTGCCATAAACTAATACTTCTGCTCCATCAGAAAGATTATCATTATCTGAATCATTGTCATTAGGGTCTGTGTTATAATTATTTACTTCAACATTATCATTGAGGTTATCATCATCTGAATCGGTATCATTTGGATCAGTTGAATAGGTATTTATTTCCTCATCATCGGTTAATCCATCCCCATCTGAATCAGCGAGATTGGGATTTGTACCATAAATAGTTATCTCCT
>JAYEJY010000157.1:0-3241 GCA_034660795.1 Promethearchaeati archaeon
TGGCGAGGTTATTATGCATCTGGGGGAAAAGCAATAACTCATGATTTAGAGAACAATGGCTATTTTTTGTGTGTGGAAGAAACGGAATTATTTTCAGATAATACTATTTTAATAAAAAAAATGGATAATAGGGGAAAAATAGTACAATCATATAGATGGGATATTTATTACGGCTTAGATACCCCCAATGATATTGCTTTTGATATATCCGCAGAAAATGTGATTGTTGCAGCATCTAGTGTGAATAGAACTCAAAATGTTTATTCTAAGGTAATTATAGGTTGTTTCACAAAAAACCTAAGTAATCAATTATGGAATAAAACCTTTGAAGAAGTAGGATATAATTTTAAACAAGCATCTATAACAATAATATATGATAAAATATTTGTTTTAGGCATGAAACTAGATGCGTCCAATAATGAAAAATCCAATCTTTTTTTAGCTTCTTTAGAAACCAATTCAGGAGAATTAGATTTTTTTACATTATTGAAGACTCCTCATAAAGATTCGATTCCAATCCTCAAATCTAACAATCAAAATCTATATTTAACTTTTACAAGAAAAATACTTACTGGAGAAAGAATTGGATCGCTTGATTTCATAGTACAAAAAAGAGAAGCAAATGGTACATTAGTTTGGGAATTTTGGAATAAATGTGATTTGAATCTTACTATAAACGCTCTAACATTAAATCATTATAATTATTCATCAAGTATTTTTGTTGCCGGTGAGTTTACAGCTTCAGAGAAGAAAGACAGTATTATTTACGAAATATCCTCTAATGGAGCGATGATACAGAATTGGATATATGGAACAAAGGAAAAAAACGATATTATTAAATCATTATTGATTGATGAAAAAGAACAACTCATATTGGCAGGTTCAACTAATCATTTCGTAAAAAAGGCCGAAGTAGCCTTTCTTGCCAAATATACCAAATATGGTGAAGAAATAACTTCAATAATCTCTTTAAAATATTTTAAGAGCTACATAAATGGTATTGAATTCTGTGAGAATGGGGGATTGTATATTACTGGTTTATGTAAATATCAATCCGATTTCATTTTTGATCGATTATTTATCTCTTATACTACTGACTTCGATGAAGACTCCTTAAGTGATCAATGGGAAGATTTGGAAGGTTTAGATCCAACTAATCCAGATACGGATAATGATGGTTGGACTGATGGTGAAGAATATTTCTATTCAACAGATCCTTTAAATCCGAAAAATAATCCCAATACTAGGAATTCTTGGAAAATTTTTGGTCTTATTTTAAGCTTCTGTGTTGTTTTTTTCTTTATAGGAATTCATTTTTTGAGTAAATATGGGATAGTTGAAAGACCTAAAATTGTCCAAAAAAAATTACTTGCTTTATTAAGTAAGAAAAGGGGAAAGAATGAGTAAAAGATCACTAGTAATATTAATCCTTTACATCAACTTCTTTTTTAGTCGAATTTTTTGTTTTTAAGATTTCCTTAGAAATTTCACTTAATTCACCTGGTTCGGGGAAATCTTCACTTTCCATTAATTCTTGAACATCAAGATTATCGATATCCTCATATGATTCAAGTGTATCGGAAACAGCACCTTCAACCGCTTGTTCAACTTCTTTTTGAACATTTTCACTTGTTATTGCAGATAATACTGCATCTCCTACAGCAGCACCAACTGTTTTACTGACTTCCAATTTAACAGCTTCACTAATCTCTTCAAGAGGAGCTTCAAGGGGATTTTCAATTGATTTCTCGCTAACAGCTTTAATTACAGCTTTTAAAGCAGCTTCTGCTGCAGCATTTGAAGCAGCAGGAATTGCAGCTTCGATAGCTGCTGGTGTTGCAATTTTTACTACTGATCCCGTAGCAACATCAGCTGCAACATCTCCAACTGTTGACACTGAAACATCAGCTAATCTTTCTCCTTTTAGAGTCTGAATTGGTAAAAGGGGTAATTCCTCAGTTTGAATACCAATTCTATTAAGAAAATGATAAACACTATTTTTAATACGCTCAGTAAATTTCACTTTTTCTTCGACAACTGGGATTTCATCCGCTTTTTTTAGCCCCCACTTAGTAGCAAAAGGACCAATTATTTGAAAAACTAAAATTGATAATCCTAGAACATTAAGTAATAATGAACCATCAGAAGCTGCCATAGCTGCAGGTGAACCGGGTTCAGCAGATTGGGTATAATTAATAAATTGATTATAAATTAACATGCTCAGTCCAATTGTCATTTCTCCCTGAGAAAACAGTCCGAAACCTAAAAATTTTCTCACAGCTGGTGGTGCATTTGCAATTAAACCACCTAAAAAAGTTCCCAGCCATTTACCTAGGGCACGCATTATAATTGCTACAATAGCAATTACAATAACTAGCCAATTAGAAAACATCGATTTGAGATTCATACTTGCTCCTGCAAGAACGAAAAATAATAAAATAACGGGTGAGAAAATTTGTTCTCCATATTTTATTGCTCGTTCATTTCGATCCGTATCCATATTGCCTAGAATAAATCCGAAAGTCATACACGCAAGCAATTCACTAAAATGTAAAACCTCACAAATACCAACAATTGCTAAGATTGTTCCTACAAGAAATTCAATAGTTAATGTTGTCTTGTTTACTTTATTTAAAACAAAAGCAAAAATGAATCCAAGGATAAGTCCAATAAAAACTGACCCTAATATAGTAATAAATGGACTTATTATAGCTTCTGCAACGGCATTAGTACCACTTGCAGGAAAATAGTGTAAGGTAGCAATAGATAATGCAAATTCTGCAGCAATAATACCAAACACATCGTCTAATCCAATAACAAAGAGTAATGTGGAAGTGGTAGGTCCACAGGCTTCATATTCTTTAATGCACGAAGCAGTGATTGCAGGTGCAGTGGGTAAAGCGATTGCAGCGATTAAAAATACAAGATAAAATCCATTAGAATTATAAAAACCAAGAACAAATCCACTGATTCCAGCTATTAATAATAATAAGGTAATAATTGCTTGACCAAATAAAATCGAAGCATAGCTCTTGAATTCATTTTTTAATTTTGATATTTTTATTTCATTACCAATATGGAATCCAATAAATCCTAAAGTAACACCGGTTATAGTTTGAAAAATTATTTTACTTTCACCCATTATCATTTCAGAATCTATGATACCTAAAACAGAGGGACCAATAACAATCCCCATAAGAATAAATCCTAATGCTTCTGGTATATTGATTTGTTTTAATAT
>JAYEJY010000158.1:0-3230 GCA_034660795.1 Promethearchaeati archaeon
AGGAGCTGATTTTAGAATAAATACCTATCCCATCAATTATTCGTTTAAATCGAATATAAGTTAAATTGAAGGAATAGATCAAGTAGCCTCGTTTTTAAAAACTACTGGAACTGTCTCATATGACCAATATACTGTTTATGGGTGTGATGCGTCACTTTATGGCCAAGTGGGAAGATGGGTAAAAAGCTCTTTTCCAGAAGGTAATTCATTAGAGAATTTGTATGATTTAAACAGTACATATAATGGGATAATCATTAGTCCAAAATTAGCAGATAATTTAGAATTACAAATTGGCGATAGATTACCTATTACAGATTTACCTGGCGGAATTTATTATAGACAGTTTGTTATTGTCGGATTTTTGGAATCAGCACCTGGTTTAGGGTTAATGGAAGGAGCGAATATAGAATTGTTTCAAGAAAATCAAGGTATTATTTTAATGAATAACAAGTATATGGCTAACGAATTGAAAGTAGTTAATTCTCCATTATTTCTTGCTTCAATGAAAAAAGAGGGTAATAAGCAAGTGATTACCAATGAAATTAAAGAATTATTACCTGAGGCAACTGTTAATCCTACTCAAATAAATGAGGATTTTGTTGGAACATTTATAGAAACATATGTACCAAAAGCACAAATTTTCTTCTGGATTTCTCTAGGGACAACTCTATTACTGGGAGCAATACTTCTCATTATGATAACCGATTTTGTCCTCTATCAGCGATTACAAGAATATGCAATAAAAAGAGTCTTAGGTTTATCAAAAAAAAGAATCATTCGGCTAATATTGATAGAGATTCTAGTAATCTCTTTAAGTGTATCCGTTATTGGTGTTGCTTTAGGATTGTCTTTTACGTATTCAACTTTTAATATAATAATACCAATAATTACTGCTCACAACATTATACCTATTGAAATTTCAATTCCACTCTGGCAAGTATTTTTATTTCCTATTATTATCATTTTTTTTGCGGTAATAGATGTTTTTCCATTAATATTTAAACATAGCAATAAAAAAATCATTTCAAGTTTATATCAATAAAAATAAACAATTATTTACAAATAAAAACATATTTTTTTACTAATTTCTATGTTTAAATATAAAAGTGATTTTTCTCCTTAAACTTTTTAAATGAGTATAGCTATATTCAAATAAGTATTCTAATTATAGAATACTATACCTAAAAATGTGGAAGGTAATATTTTGATCAAGAAGAATTACCGAAGAATGATACTTCCTCTAGCAGTTTTAGCTTGTTTAACTATTATGCCTTTTTTGGCAACACCAAGTACTGCTGCTAATCCGGAACCATTCTTCAATATAAGCATATTAGCTCCCAATACCAACCCAAATCGTAATCAATGGGCAACCATCATGGTTGAACAATTACCAAAAATTGGCATTGGTATTGATACTTTTGACCACACCGGATGGGCTCAAATTAGTCCACGGACATGGGATTACCCAGGTCCTTATCCAATTCCAACATATGAAGAAGGTGGCTATGACATCCTTTTTGTCGGTTGGTCTTGGGGTCTAGATTGGGACCCAAGTGGTATGTTCGATAAAGACGGTTGGATTCCTAACGGAGACAACCATTACCAATATTATTCCCAAGAAATGGACAATGCTATTGGCAATTACACTCAATCATTTGTCACCGCTGACAGAATTGAGTGGGCTGAAGAGATTCAAAGAATTCTCTATCGAGACGTTCCAGCTTCAACCATCATCTATCCATTATCCTTATATCCAATGGCTGAAGACTTAACTGGAATGGACGGCCTCTTATGGGCTTCTTCCTATCAACCAATGGAAAATTGGGAGATGGGCACTGAAACAGAATTCCATTATGCCACACCTGCAGATTTTGTCGACTTCCATCCTCATCATTACGCATCTGTTTATGATGCTCAATGGTTACGACAAATCTACAATGGTATGATTGAGCGACAAAATGGTACCCGATTATGGGGTCCACGTATCGCAACCTCTTATGATACTGATGACGGTCAAACCTTTACTGTTACATTAGATTCAAACGCCAAATGGGCTGATGAAGTAACACTCAACGCATCTGATATTAAATACAACTACGAATTACTCATTAACCCAGACTATGGTAGTCCTGATTTTGGCTATTATTCCAAATATATTGATGAGAATACAGTCACAATCGTGAATGAATTTGAACTTACCATGGAATTTGTAACACCATACGTCTTCCAAGAAAGCAACTTAGCAGTCGATCTAATACCCAAACATATCTGGGAAGGTGTACCTCCAGAAAATCATAAATCACAAGCTGCTACATGGGCAACCTCCGATCCATCTAAATTGATTGGTGCTGGTCCATACAAGCTTGAAGAATATGATCCAACTGGAGGAACCATTCATCTTACTAAGAATCTATACTTTGCTGATATGGCAGCTGGAACAGATCCAAACTTCGAAGATGTTTATTTTGAATTCTATTCTAACAAAGAAGGTGCACTCTCAGCATTATCCACTGGCCATATTGATATGGTAGACGCTCAATTCGCACCAGATATTGATGAAGTTGAAGGTATTTCTGGTACCTATTATCGATTAGTCGAAGATCCTGGTACCCAAGAAATGGGTTACAACTGTCAACATCCATACCTCGGAACTGGCGAACTTTGTCCAATTCCAGGTCCAGAATCTGGTAGACATATCAGAACAGCTATTGATCACATGATTCCACGAGAAACCATTGTTGATCAAATTCTCAATGGCCTTGGTACTCCTGGTGTCACTCCAATGCCCGCTGTTGCTATTGGTTTCGATGAAGATCTCGAACCTCGAGAATATTCCATCGAATTGGCCAAAGAACAAATGCGAGCAGCTGGTTTTGAATATCCAGAAGACACCGCAGCTGGTGGAATTGGTCTCGTAGCACTGTTAGGTGTTCTAGGTTTAGCCGGTGCTTGTCAAGTTATCTTCTTAAAGAGAAGAAAATAAGCTAACAAGCTTTTTTCTTTTTCTTTTTTTTCTATTTTTCTAAAATAAATTAATTAATTTGTTTTATTTACTTTTAATCTTGTAGAAAATATTTTATATGAAACTTTTAATGTAAGTAATAGGTCAACAAATTTGTATAAAAAAATATAAGGTTGAAAAATATCTTCTATTTGGTATACCGTTTGCATTTCAGATAAAAAGATGTGAAAAATATGTCCACAAGTAAGGTACAAAAATTAACTTTATT
>JAYEJY010000159.1:0-16409 GCA_034660795.1 Promethearchaeati archaeon
ATAACGAATTCTCCGAATTGGAAGCACAAATGAAAAAAAATGCTGATAAAGCGATCCAATACGTTATTGATGAAATTACCAAAAGCGATCTATGAAATTTTTCAATTGATTATCAGTGGTATATGATATGAAAATAGTAAGTTTAACCAACGCTCAAGTTGCAATGGGTTTACGGTTAGGGGGCATTAAAGAATGTTATATAGCCGACAATCCCCCCGAAGCTGTTGATAAATTACAGGAATTATCAAATAATAAAGAAATTGGTATTATTATTATTGATGATGATATTGCTCGATTACATCACAAAGTAATTGATGATATCCGGTCAAGGAAAGGAGCTTTTCCAATTATTGTTGAGATACAATCCGAAGCTAAAAAAGAAACAACGGGATTAGACCCATTAAAAGACCTAATTAAACGAGCTATAGGTGTTGATATTTCAGCAGAATCAAGTGAGGAAATCCAAAAACCAAAGATATAACCCTTTATTGTGATATCTCACATTCATCACCATTTTTTAATGAGAGTAGTTACCATTTCGTAATATCTTATCCTTTAGGTAGAATTCATAATGTCTCCCACAAAATATTCTCCTTTTTTAGGTGAATTTAAATTAAGCTGGTGCCCCAGATGCAATGTTCCCATTTTAGATAATCAAGCCTGTGATCTTTGTGGTGGTTCCTCTTATCGTGTTCCGATTGCTCCACCTGGTGATATTCGTCCAGCCTTTCAGGGAGATATTAAGAGGATGCAAAATCTACTTGATATGAAATTTGGGACAGATAGCGCAAAGAGTTTAGGAATTACTTCGGATTCACTCATTCTGCTTAATGAAGTAAGTTATGATGATTTAATGATGGAAGTAATTATTGATGGGCAAATAATGGGAGCAATACGATATGATCTTACACATGAAAGGTGGGATTTTGTTTTACGAATGGCTGGTGCCCAGAGGATATTCTCAAGACCAAAACACCTATGGAAAAGTTATGTTGAAATGGATGAAGGTGCAGTTCCTTATATTATCAAAGGATATAATATCCTTGCTCCTGGAATTGTTTCTTTAGATGAATCACTAACAGAAGGGGAAGGAGCTGTTGCAATAGGACCCAAAGGACAAGTTCTATCCACTGGCCTTATGCAAGTTTCAGCTCAGCAAGCTCGTTCAATGGAAAAGGGCATGGTCCTAAAACCAAAATATCCAAAAGGAAAACAACCAACGCCGCCAAAAATTGCTAATAACAAAAAGTCGCCTCCAACATGGGATGATGTTGTTAAGGCAAATATTCATATTCTTAAAAAATATGAAGAAGAAGCTTTACAATCAATAAAAAATATCCTTTCTAATAACCCTCAATTGCCATTAAGTGTTTCTTTTAGTGGTGGGAAAGATTCATTAGTTTGTTTACAACTTGCCAGAAAATTAGAAGAACAGCAATTTTATACGCTTTTCGTTAACACAGGATTAGAATTTCCAGAAACTATTTCATATATTGAAACTATAGTAAAAAATTTTGGTCTTGAGAAAACATTTTGTCGAGAAGATATTTCCCAGGAAAAATTTTGGGATGCAGTAGAACAATTTGGGCCACCCGGAAAAGATTATAGATTTTGTTGTAAAATTCTAAAAATAGGTCCCGTAAATGCTTTGATTGATCGATGTATTGGAGAAAAAACCATTTCTCTTGTAGGACAAAGAACCTATGAAAGTATTGCACGGTCTCATAGCAAAAAAACTTGGACAAATCCATGGATTCCTAATCAAATAAACTTCAGTCCAATTCAAGAATGGACAGCATTACATGTCTGGCTTTATATTTTTCAAGAAGACCTTCCCTATAATCAACTGTATGATTTCGGTTTTCCAAGAATAGGTTGCTGGCTTTGCCCAGCTTGTCATCAAGGGATTTTTGAATTAGTCAAAAAAATTCATCCTAAACGATGGGAAGAATGGGAGAACTTTCTAAAAATCAAACAAAAAGAACATGATTACCCCAATGAATGGATAACATGGGGATTGTGGCGATGGCAAACACTTCCTCAAAAAATAGTTAATTTATTAGAACAAGAAAATATCACCTATCCCAGAACTCGGTCAAGATTCAAACAACAAGAAGAATCCGAACGTGAATTTACGCTTAGTCAAGGTATGGGAACTTGCCAATCAGGTGATGTTTTTTTAGAGGGTACATTCCATTCTTCCGTTGATCTTCAACGAATTCAAGCTTTCTGGGAAATTTTTTGTGAAACTACTTATGATGATGAATTAGGTCTCTTAACAACAATTACTGATGAAGATTTTTCTATTTCATTAGCAGCAGACGGCACAATAACTTTTAGTGGTTGTTGTTTAGATAACCTGCTAAACTCTGCAAGACTTTTTGTGGAAGAAGTTTTCCGAGCGCTTGAATGTACTGGTTGTGAAGTTTGTATATCGCATTGTGCTGAAAACGCCTTACAAATTGACCCAATAAAGGAACAAGTAATCATTAATCATGAAAAGTGTTCTCGCTGTGGGAACTGTCATGCTATTTGTCCTATTGTTAAATTTGGACACAAAACACTCACAACTATATTTTCAGCTAATAATCTACAGAAAAAAGAAAAGGGAATATAACTAAATTATTTGCTCTTAAGTAGTGTTATCGCTTTAGCTAAGTCTCCCTCAGTTTCGACTAAAGCATCTTCCGCTTCTTGTTCAGAAACACCGGTTTGTTTTATAATAAGATCAATATCATCTTGAGAGATTTCTATTTCAATGATTTCAACATCCGTTCTCTCTCGTTTTTTTGCATTCCCAGCTACTTGATATATCTCTCCACCCATAAACATCTTAGTTACCTCTGCTTGTGGAATATGTAATTCATGATCTTCAAATCGAATAATAACTTCCACGACTCCTTCTAATTCCTTCATGTTCATTTTTTTCATCATTTTTTGTAAGTTTCGAGGATTGAAAGACAATTTGTTCTATTCTCCTAGTAATTTCTTTTTATTTTAATGTATAATTACTTCGTTTTGTATTTCTTTTATGAGGTGATATTTAGATTTCTTGGTTATTTTGGAAGTTTTATTTTTTTACTGTGGCTAAATATTCTTTTATCCCTTTTTCTAATGGTTGTTTAATGATTTTTGTAGGGGTTATTATACCGGTAATATTTTTAGCTGGGGTTATATCAAAAGCGATGTTTATATTAGGTGATTGATAGTGATGAATTATGCGATAACGAGGATTAGTATCAGTTTTATCATTAATACTTAATGCTTTTGCCACTTCTTCTGAACTTCTTTCCTCAATTGTGATATCTTTACCATTTTTTGTAGTCTCATCAAATGTACTCCGTGGTGCAGCTACATAAAAAGGGATGTTATGTTCTTTACACAGAAGACTGAGGGGATAGGTACCAATTTTATTTGCTACATCACCATTCAAAACAATTCTATCTGCTCCCACAATCACGATATCAATCTTCTTTTCTTTAATTAAACTTCCCGCTGTATTATCCGTTATGATATAATGTTGGATATTCTCATTAAATAATTCCCATGCGGTCAATCGCGCGCCTTGCATTCGTGGACGTGTTTCATTTACATAGACAATCGGTTTTTTCCCTTGTTTATGGGCTTCCCGAATGGGAGCAAGTGCTGTGCCTATATCAACCGTTGCTAATGCACCTGCATTACAGATCGTCATAATTTTGCATTGTCGTTTTGGGATAATTTTTAATCCTTGAACACCAATCGTCTGACATTCATTGATAATTTGCTGAGCTAATTCTACTGCTTTTCTTTTCATTGTTTCAATATTTTCTTGTGGGGTTTTTGTTGGTGTAAAAACATTTAGTATAGTTTTAACAGCATTAAGCAAATCAACTGCGGTTGGCCTTGTTTTTAATAATTGTTTTTCTGCTTTATGCAGTTCTTTTTCCATTTTCTTAATCGAACTATTTTCATTTGCTTTAGCAGCAAGAACTAAACCATAAGCTGCTGTGACACCAATTAACGGTGCTCCACGAACAACCATTTCTTTTATTGCATAACATGTTTCTTGTACAGTTTCAGCCTTATAAATTTCGAATGTAAAGGGTAGTTTTCGTTGATCAATAGCATTAATATGACACTGTTCATCTAACCAAATTGCTTGATAATCTTCATATTTCTTATCAATTTTAACTTTCAAAAATAAGTGCCTCTCCTATTTTACACTTCGAGTGGAATTTCACAAAAGATATATACTTTTTCTGGGCCTATTTTTTCTCCTAATTCTTTGATTGTTGGTTTCCATTTCTCGCCCATACCAGCTAAAACAAAGACCCCGCCAATTTTAGCCATTGATTTTTCTACAAGTTCAGCCATCATCTTTAGAGTTGTACCCGTTCGGCAACTATCTTCAATAATAAGCACACTATCATCAATTGTCAATAATCCCTTAGGTAAATTTAATGATAACAATTCACCTGTCGTTTCTTGTGGATAATGTACTTTGACAAATTCTCGTACCCCTAAATCTCGTGTCCGTTTAGCTATAGCAATATCTACATCTAGCTCTGTAGCAAGATGAACAGCAATAGGTAATCCTTTTGGGGCAACGGCTCCAATTTTTGTAATAGTGGCTTTTTGAAATGTATCCGCAACATATTGAGCAACTAATTTCAGAAGCGTGGTATTCCCTAATAGCATTGTCATGTCAAAATACCCTTTAAAATACACTAATTGGTCTTTGACTAACTTTTTCAAATCCAGATTTTCTTTCGAGATTTTAATAATCCTATCCGCACGTTCTGATGCAGGTAAGACATGTCCCTTTATGTATCTATTAAGAACAACTTTTGAATAATCCATTATTTCACTTAATTCTTCGTAGGAATGATAGCGTTTAAGCATTCGGAGTAGCTCTATTGACCTAATGCGTTTTTTGACATCATCCAAATAAGTGCTATTCATTTTGCTCAAAACTCATTACCTTTTATTATATCTATTAGCATTCAATCTTTTATCTGATATTTTAATATTATTAGTAATAATTAAGGTATTAAATGGGTATTAATCTTCTCCTTTGAATACTTTTTTTAACGATTATATGGATTTAATCATATTTGTATTATAACTACTATTTACAAGGGTTTGTTCATCATGGCACAAAACCTAAAAGAAATCCGAAAGCAAGAATTCCCTCAATTAGAAAATATCATCTGGCTTAATAGCGCAGCTACTGTACCTCTCCCAGCTTCTTCAGTAAAAGAAATGGAAAAAGCAATTGAAATGCATTCTGAATGGCAATTAGAAAGAGAAGATTATGATGAACAATTTAAACAAATGATGAAAGCCCCTAAGAAAGCTGCAGCGAAATTGATGGCTTGTAACTTTCATGATTTTGCGTATATCAATAACACCGCACATGGTTTAAACTTCCTCTTACATGCCCTTGATTGGGAATCTGGTGATAATATTGTTACCAGTGCTTTGGAATTTCCAACAAATTATTATCCCTGGATCTATCTGTCAAGAAGAAAAAACGTTGAATTACGAACTGCACCAATTCATAAAAATGGTCAAATTGATGAAGCAGATATTTTAGACTTGATAGATATTAAAACAAAACTCGTCTCTTTATCTTTAGTGCAATTTAGTAATGGACAAAAAATTGATGCGAAAAAAATCGCAGAAAAAGCTCATGAAAAAAATGCCTTTCTTTCTTTGGATGCTATTCAAGCAATTGGGGGAATAGAAGTTTATCCTGAAAAAATTGATGCTGATATTATTTCTGCGGGAGGCGGGAAATTTCTAATGGCTCCATGGGGTATTGGATTATGTTATATTCATCCTCGGGTAATTGAACTAATTGAACCTCCTTTTCAAGGTGCAGGAAATTATGATTTTAGTAACGGTGACTACCTCAATAGAACTAAACCTTATTTACCGGGTGCTGAAAGGTTCCAAATAGGAACAAATGCTTTTTACTGTATTGCGGGTTTACATGCTTCTCTTAATATTATAAATTCATGTGGAATTAAGAATATAGCAAAGCATAATTATGCTTTAACAAAACAATTAATGGATTCGTTTGATGATTTAGGACTTCAAATCATAACCCCTCGAGAGGAAGCTTCTCGAGCTGCAATTGTTAATATTCGTTTACCAAAGAATATTGATCCCCAAGAAATAGTTAATAGAATGGCACTTAAGCATAAAATTTACATTTCAGCTCGCTTTGGTGGAGTACGTTTTTCAACTCATTGTTTTAATAATTCTGAAGAGATTGCTGAAACAATAAGAATCTTTTCGGAGATGTTGAAAAACCTTGCCTAATATCGTATTTTTTTATTATAGTATTTGTGAGTTTTTTAATATAAGAAAAGCAAATGGAAGTATATAATAACCACTATGTCATAATAATATTAAACAGAAACATTAACTTATTGAAGATAGTATCAGTAGCTAGAGGGATGTGGAATAAGAATGAAGAAAACTCTTGAAATTTCAACAATGACAGCTAGAAATGTATTTGCAAGTGAAGTCAAACGATTTATTAAAGACATTTTACAAAAATTCTTTTCCTATGATTTCCCGGAAAAAGCTAGGGAAATTCATAAACAAGACAAACCCTATGATTATCGAGATGAAATTCATATATATGGAACTAAGGATAAAGGGATAAAATATCATACTCATATGCGCTTAATTGAGGGACAAACAAAAAAAGCTATAGCAACTGTTAGTTGTGAAACTTTTGGATTTGATGATTTTTGGTTGAAATTTGAGCTTGATACACAAGAAGGATTATTATTCTCATATGATGTCGAAGACAAACAAACAGCAAAAAAAGTTCGAGATTTTTTTGATAAAGAATTTGGTTATTGTCGGAAACAATCAGAAGAAGAGATATTTGATGAACTTATTCATGAACTGCGGACTGAAGGTCATCAAAATAATGGTAAAAGAGGCATTAAAATAGGCCAAAAGGCATTAAGAATTAACCCAAATGATTATTGGCTTCATTTTTATCTTGGCTCTTCCTATGCTCTTAATGGACAACATGAAAAAGCAATAGAGCATTTCATTAAAGCAGTGGATTTAGATTCAACGAAATTCGAACCTCTTTATACACTTGCCAAAAGTTATTTAGAATTAGGCGACACTGACAAAGCCTTAGAAACCATCAAAAAAGCCTATAACAAACGCCCAAAAAATCATGTAGTTAACTATTATTATGGCTTAATCTTAGAAGAAAGAGATGAACCGGTAGAGGCTAAGCACTATTATAAACAAGCAATAGAATATGCGTCTGAAGAAAGTAAAAAAGGTAAACAATTTTCAAACAATTATATACAAGAAGCCAAAGAACGATTAAAATCATTGAAAAAATAGGACAAAATAGTCCTTAGAGAGGACTATTATTCGATACCACGTAAATCTGTATATTGGAGATATTTACTTTGTACACTTTTACTTAAGTCACCAATATTTGAGCCAGATAGAACAGTTAAAGGCGTGTTCACACCAATTCTTTCACCGGATTTCACTCTAATACCTGTGCGACTCACAGAATCAGCTTTTCGTCTAGCTATTCGTTGACTCACAATGCCTGAACCTTTTGCATAGACAAGTATCCATTGCGTATCACTAGGATCAAAAAGTAAGACAGCATCATTTCCGTTTTGTGAAGCAAAGGTTTCTAATTTATCTGGTTCTTGCCCGAGGTAGGAAAAATATTGTTCTACCGTTTCATTTTTTTCAATTTCTTGGAATTCATCTTTTTCGCGATTATAAACGAAACAATGATTTTTAGTCATTTTGTTTTAAAACTCTCCAATGTGTTTTTAACTATCCAATTAAAAGCGATTTCTTTTAGGAAACTGGATGATTAAGCTTAGACAGTTTTTGTCAAAACCATTTCTTTTATCTTTTTTTACTTTTTCAAGCTTTTGTTATCGGTAAAATCCGAAAAGAATAATGCAGGTATTTTTTCAATCTTTATTCGCAAGATATCTTTCATTTTGAAAAATCATTTGATTATTTACAGCCGAATAAATTGCTATTTGAAAATGTTTGTGTTTCTCAAGATGATTGTTTAAACAAAGCGGATTTTTATGGAAATATTCATGATGCTCTTCACAATAGAGCACTTCTTCCTTATTTTCGAAAGGTATGCCACATTCTGCACATATTTTATCTTGTAATTCTAAATAACAATCAAAATGGTATGCTTGATTCTCTCCATTCTTTTTTTCTATGAATAATAAATCATTATTATCGATTGGTTTCTTACACAGAGGACAGATTTTTCTCTTTTTTTGAACTTTTTCTGTTGATTTACTCTCATTATTCATTGAAAAATACTGCTCCGGTGCTCCAGTCCAATACAAAAAGAAAGGAATGTGGTTTATAACATAATTTTAGAGAGTTAACCGAAGCTATTGTTAATTAGGTATTTTTTTTGCATAATTGATTGTTTCTAAATCATAGTTTTCACAAAGATTTTTAAGCAAACAATAAACGCTTGATAATACAGAATAATAAGAATTAATGGTGTAAAGATAAAATGCCCGGTAGTAAAAGTCCAAGAGGCGAATTTGCGGGACGACAACTAAAAAAGAAAAGAAAAAAGTTCCGCTGGAAAGATATTTACTATAAACGTAAGATGTTAGGTTTAGATAGGAAAGCAGATCCATTAGAAGCTGCTCCACAAGCTTCAGGAATTGTTATTGAAAAATATGGAGTTGAATCTAAACAGCCTAATTCAGCGTTGCGTAAATGTGTTCGTGTTCAATTAGTAAAGAATGGAAAACAAATTGGTGCTTTTGTTCCTTTAGATGGCGGTTTAAATTATATCGTTGAGCATGACCGAGTTATTATTGAAGGAATAGGTGGTGCAAAAGGCGGTGCAAAAGGTGACCTGCCTGGAATAAAGTGGAGCGTTTCAAAAGTTAATGGTGTTTCACTTTCAAGTCTCGTCTATGGGAAGAAAGAAAAACCAGTTCGATAGGTGAATGATAATGGCAGATAAAGAAAAGAAAGAAGAAGCTGTTGAAAAACCAGAAGAAGCTGAAATTGAGGAGGAAGAAGAGGAGGAACCACAGTTTCCAGAAATTAAACTCTTCAATAAATGGAGTTATAAGAATTTAGTCGTAGAAGACCCAAGTTTACAATCATACATTTGTCTCCGACCGGTTTATATTCCTCATACAGGTGGCAGATACGAAAGTCATCGCTTTGAGAAGGCTGAAATGCCCATAGTTGAACGATTAGTTAATAAACTCATGAAAACAGGTCGAGGAACAGGAAAGAAAGCACGTAAAATAAAAACAGTTCGAATTGCTTTTGAAATGGTTCATCTCCAAACAGGAAAAAACCCGATACAAGTTCTCATTGATGCTATTCAAAATTCTGCCCCTCGTGAAGAAGTAACTAGGATTACTTATGGTGGTATGGCTCAATTACAAGCAGTAGATGTTGCGCCTATGAGAAGGGTTGACATTGCGCTCGCCAATATTATTGAGGGTGTTTATAGGAAATCCTTCAATAATATTTTAACAGCAGATGAAATTTTGGCAAAAGAATTAATTAACGCTGCAGATAACAGGCAATCAAGTTATGCTGTTAGTAAGATGCAAGAAATTGAACGTGTTGCCTTAAGCGCTCGTTAAATTCTCTTACCTCTTTTTCTTTTATTTTTTATTCCTTAAGTTGTTTTTTAGATAATTTCCTTCTTCTTTAGCAAAAAACTTTCCATATAATCTGTTTTTCTCAATTAATAAGAAGACACTAATTATCGTCAAGATTACTGGATAGATTAATGTAGAAAGCGATGTTCCTTTATCAAAATATTCCAGAATAATCTCTATTAAATAGGGTATAATTACAATTAGAAAGAAATATCCTAGAATAAGTTCAAACCAGCTCCAATGTAAAGTAATACCTTTGGATTCCTTTTTTTGGATTTTTCTTTGTTGTTCAGTTGATTGCATTATAGTTTGTTTTTTAGACAGCATCGAAATTAAGCTAGTAGGCTCTTCTTTATTTTTAATGACTCTAAAAATGATATATATTACCCCAATACCACCAAGTCCAATTAACACAAAATAGAGAATATTGAAAACAATACCTAAATTTGCTAATGAAAGAAAAGACGATAGTGCCATAAATAAGTTCCAGCCAAGATGCAAAATTATTGGTAAAAGTATGTTTTTTGATAACAGATAAGATGTTCCAAGAATAAGTCCCAGTAAGAAGGTAGTAATAAAATGAATCATGAAATAATAAAAAGAAAATTCTAAATTTGTTGATGAATGAGCAAATGCAAAAATAAGGGATGTTAGTAAAATTGTTGCACTATTGGACGTACCTTTTTGTAAAGTTGGAATTAATGTCCAACGATAAAATAATTCTTCAACAATCGGTGCAATAACAACAACTAAAATCGTTGCAAGAGATAAAATACTTGGATTTGTTGAATCGAAAAAATCATAAGGTGTTTCGACAGTATAATCCGGTCTTATTGCGGTATGAACAACATCTATTATGAGATTACCTCCTCCAACAAAGAAGAACATGCAAGCAAAAGATCCAAGGATGATTAACCAATCATTCATTTTTACTTTTCGAAATGGTTTATTGGGAATATATGCTGTTCGTCTATTATAGAAAAATGCTAGTACGCCCATAGAAAGACTTGCAATAATATTTACAATTAACAAAATAATTGTAGCCTCAACGGATTCAGGATCATAAAGTCCTTCAGAATCGAGAGTTAAAAATCCAACATAAGTAGATAGGAGTAATATAATAATTCCAAAAAAAATCCCGATGAGTTCAAAAAGAGATGAATACAAAATCGTTAACCATAAAGTAATCCGTGAAAAGAATTGGCGAATGCCTTTTTCTTGAATAGTATGATCATCTACCTTTACTACATTTTTAGATAGTGGGTCTTTTACTTTTTCTTCATTTCTTTCTATATTTTCATCGGACAAATTTAATCCTCCTTATAATTTATTATTGGGATAATTATCTATGTTTTTTTAACGAACACTTTATAATTAAAAAATGATTGTTAGTTTAGTATAGTAATAATTCTCCTATAAAACTACAAAAATATATTCATGATTATTATTTGAAATATGATTCATTATGAGGTTTATTAAAAATGACTGCTGATGTTTTGACTACGATTTTTGGTGATGCTGTTCAAGTTAAACTGGTTGAATTTTTCATTACTCATGATGAAAATCTCTATAAATTAACAGAGATTGCAGAATTAGTTGGCGTAACTCATTCTCGGGTTCATGACTTAATTGGTAAATTGGTTTCAATAAGATTGATTTATGAAACAAGATCTGGGAGAATAAGATTGTTCAATTTAAATAATGATCATCCCATAGTAAAATCACTTAAAGAACTTTATCGAGTAACAAGAGCATATAAAATTGCAGCAGAAATTTGAAAAAAAAGGTGAACCATTTGAAGAAAGAACAACTAGATGAAACAAAAAGGTGGAAATTGAAACTTATTATGGAAGCACGCTCTTACCTTCATCAAGGCTTAAAAGAAAAAGCACTTGAATGTTATACTAAATTATTAGAAGAAAATTCCTCTGATTTTGACGCTTTATATGGAATAGGAATGCTTTATTTTGAAATGGGTGAGAATGAGAAAGCATTGAAATATCTTGACATGATTCTAGAACAGAAAGATGACCATATAGATGCCCTATATGCAAAAGGCACCATCCTCGTTAGGTTAGAGAACTACAAAAAGGCTTTAAAAATATTAGAAAAAGTTGTTCTTCTAAAACCTGATTTTTATCTTGGTTGGTTATCGATAGGATGTGCAGCTGCAGCCTTACATAATTATGAAGATGCTTTGAGTTATTTTAGAAAAGTTGAAGTTTTAGGTAAAGAAGAGTTTGTATATACGGAGAAAGCTCGCATCTATAAAAATCAAAACAAAAAGAAACTAGCTTCGAAATTCTATTTTAAAGCCTTAGAAGTTGACCCTTTTGATTCAGAAGCATTATTTGGGTTAGGTGAATTAGCTATACAAGAGAAGGATTGGAAAAAGGCACGGGATTATTTAACTAAAAGCGTCATCCAAAATGAAAAAAATATTGCTGCGTGGAAATTATTAGTAAAAGTTTATCAACAGCTCTCCGATTCCAAGAGAGAACAAATAGCAAAAAAAAGGGTAAATCTTCTATCAAAAAAACAGTAACTAAAAGATAATAAAAAACATCAAATATAACTTATGGTAAATAAGGAATTTTTTTTCAACGAGTTCGCAAAACTTATCTTATTGTTTTTTTATATAATACTTGGAAATAATGTTTCCAAGGAAAAAAAAAGAATTATGTTTGTTGTAAAAATTGGTGGCTCAATCCTTTACAAGGATAAATCAAAATTAAATACTAAATTAATTTCAGAATATGTTAAAACCTTACGGTCTATTTTTACGAAGAATCAAAGACGTTTTGTTATTGTGATTGGTGGCGGCAATCTTGCTCGAGAAGTCATAGCAACTGCTCGAAAAATAGATGCCTCAGAAGCAAATTGTGATCTTTTAGGTATCGAAGCAGCAAAGCTTCATGCAAGAATTTTCATAAGTGGTCTTGGAGAATTAGCTTATCCACATCCTCCAGAATCTTTACAAGATTTCATGAAGGCATATACTAGCTGTTCTAAGATTATTGTTTGTGGTGGTTTTCAACCAGGACAATCAACCAATGCTGTTGCTTCAGTAATTGCTGAAACTATCAACGCTAGGCAGATCTATAATTTAACTGATGTTGATGGAGTTTATTCTGCAGATCCAGATAAAGAACCAGATGCCACCTTATTATCAGAAATCACAATTGACAAGTTTCGTGATATTTTATTATCTTATGAGACCAAAGCAGGTGATTATCCTTTGTTTGATTTTACAGCATATCAAATAATCAAACGGTCTAAAATTCCCATACAATTTCTAAATGGGTTAAGTGTCACTAATTTACAACAAGCAATTGCCGGCAAATCACTCGGGACAAAAGTTACCCACTAATATAACTCGCCGTTAAAATTTGCTATTTTTTCCTTGGATCGTTATCAAGATGAAGGTTGATAATGATGAAAAATGTACCTACAGATAATCAAGGAGAAAAAGAAAAGAAAGAATCTAATTCGTCAAAAAAAGAAGTAGACACAGAGAGTGATTCTTCCAAAAGTAAAGAGGAATCCTCAAGCATTAAAGAAAAACAAGATAAGAAGCCGGAAATTACCCAAGAGAAAAATAAGGGACAAGAACAAAAACAAATCCTGAAAAAAACACCGGATACTTGTGAAGATGATAAGGAAGAGAAAGCAGAGGACATTGCTGAAACAGAAGAGGCAGAAGCTATTGAGGAAATTTCAGTTGAAGAAGAACAATTTGATAAGGAAGAATATATCTATCAAAAATTGATTAAAAAAAGAAACCATGTTTATTCATGTATTGCAAATGTTTTAAAAAATTATAATCGGGATGATGTTTTAGACGCATTTATTCCTGAAAGAGAAAAAATTGCTATGAATGTTGCAACTCTTTTAATGACAAAAAATGGTCCTTCTTTAAGTGACTTTTCAGCTCTTTCGACAGAATCAACTGATGATGACCATGATTTCATTACTACAAAAGGAGTTATTTCACTTTCAGCGATCAATTTTCTGATAAATCAAGTTCATCTTTTATCTAAAGAAAAGGAGGGTGAAATGGAATTTTCTAAAGAAGCAAAAGATCACCTTGCTAATCTGGCATTAGATTGGGCTAAGTTACGTGATCAGGCATTTATGTATTCCAATGGTATGATAAAATTAGAATATGAATTACATGATGAACTCCATTTTGTAAAAACAGAATTATATCATGAAACGGAAAAGAAACTCAAAAGTATCGGTGTCGGAAGTCAATCTATGGTTAACTCTAAATTGCAAGAAATGAGAAACCAAAGACGGAAGATGACTGATAGAACTATCCAGGACTTAAATAAATTAGTAAAATCATGGCATTCGGAGATAGCCTATTTACGGAGAATTACTGAATTTTATGCCTCTATGCGCCAATTATCAGAAGAAGAAATTGAAGCTTTATCTCTACTATTTGAAAACTTTGGTACTCTAATGTCAATGAATAATTTGAAATACCCCTTCAAAAAGCTCCCCCTAAAAGCATTGGAAAAATTACGAAACAAAAAAGAAAAATTGTCAAGTTTCGATGAATTAAAATTACTAATTTACGAAACTATTTACAAATTTGAGCTTTCAAAAGATGATGTGCCATATTTTCTCTGCCGAGAAATGACCGATAAAGATGGCGATAAGTATTTACAAATTCCAGTAATCTCTCTTTTACTCTTTTCTCGATTTTGTAATTCCTATAGCGAAACTACTCGAAGCAAAAAAGCCCATGATTTAGAAATTATTACTTCTGAAATTGCCACTTTATCAGGCTGGGAAATAGTGGATCAAAATGTAGAAATTGTCAGTGAAGGTGACACAGTTACTGAGATTGACTTAATCATTAAACGGAATAAAACATATATTATCATTGAGATAAAAGATCTTGCCTTATGGAGAGGGTGGTATTTTGACAGAGAAAGTTTGATTAAACGATATGAAATCTTTGTAACAGCGGCTAAAAAATTACGAGAACGACGGCTATTATTGAAACTCCCTTCAGCAAAACTACTAATTGTAACAGCATTAACAGAAAGATGGAAAAAAGCAGACGGCATCCCTATTGTCCCCTTGAAATCATTGAGTAGTTATTTGAAAAAATTGAAACGTTTAGAAAGCCGGAGAAAAAGAGCAAAAAGAAGGCGATAAACCTCATTATTTTCTTTTTTCATTCTCAACAGGAGTGCTATTGAGATGATCAATTCTTCGTAGAAGATCAAAATTAACAAGGATTTCTAATAACGTGCTAATCAATAGGAGTGTTCCTACTATATTTCCAATAATATTATATTCTTGAAAGGAAATATTAACAATTTTCAAAATGGTTGTAATGGGAAATGATGTTCCAAAGATAATGAATACTAATGGAATAATACCGGCTCCTATTCCTATATTCTTTTGTGTTTTTATTTGGTGTAAATATAAAACAAAACAACCAATTGCAGAGAGAAACAATACTGAAGAAGTAAGGGATAATGCATCAAGTACAATTTTAGGAATCTGCTCTGTAGAAAGGTTGATAATTAAAATAATGATGTGACTGATATTAATCAGTGATACCAATCCCAATAAAACCCCGCTAATTAATCCAAAAAGAGAATCATTTAGGTAATATAAACCCAAACAAAGAACACCTATACAAAAAACAGTTAGTCCTATTGTAAAAATAGCTATACTGGTAAAGGTTTCAATAATACTAAAACTCTCAGGTAGTACACCGGAATAATGGAGAGTTCTTACTAAATAGCGAATTAAAAGCCAAACTAAATCTATTATAATAATACTAATAAGTAGTTTATTACCTGTTTTAGCAATATGTTGAGCTTTTGATAGAGAAACCACTTTTATTACTCCATTTTTTTTATAGTGAAAGTAGTTGTTTTTTTTAATCTAACCAACCAATAGATATTAAGATTAAAAAGATTTGTTGGAGACTAAAAAAGAAAAGGAAGAAAAGTTTTTTCTTTAATCAATCACACTTTCTTAAGTTAATCACATTAACCGTAAAATTTAAAATCATTAGTTAAGCAAAACTCACTTAGTACACAAAAAAATACTTTCTGAAAGATAGATTAAAATAGCTATCTCAAAAACTCACCATACTACAGTGAAATTACCCTAAGAGATGATTATAAATGACAAAAAAAGAACCAACTAGTAACCAGGATAACCAAACAGACGAAAAGCGCTTATCTGCAGATACTAAGAAAGATACCAGTAAAAAATCAGCAGAAACCACCAGCCAAGAAGATGCTCCCTATCAAAAAAGTGAAGAAATATCACATGTTGAGGAGCTTTTAGATAAAATCACTGAAAATGCTACCCTGCAAGACTTAATTGAACAAATTGATAAACACTTGGAAGCTGAAGAAGCGTTATTAACAATATTAAAACGAGAACAAGAATTACTTGAAAACTTTAATAATGCAATAGCTGACCGGGACAAGTATTTATCCATGCTTCAAAGATTTAAAGCAGACTTTGAAAATTATAAAAAACGCGCTAAAAAACAAAATGAGAACAAAGTACAGTTCCATTCACAAAGAATAGTGAGTAAAATTTTCGAACCAATTGAAGAATTAAACAAAGCTATTACCTATGCTAAAGAAACAGAGCAAGAAACAATTCCATTAGAAGGCCTAAATATCATATACAATAAATTAGTACGAAATTTGAAGGATGAAGGATTTGCTTTTATTGAACCATCAAAAGGCGATGTATTTG
>JAYEJY010000160.1:0-3197 GCA_034660795.1 Promethearchaeati archaeon
CTCCAAAATTTGGATAAACGATATATTCAAGAATTACTAATTAAATTAGAAGAATATAAAAAGGAGAAAAAAATAGAGAAGCAATTATATCAGAGCTTGAAAAACCAATATACTAAAGCATTAGAAAAAGCTCAAAATAAATCTACTTTAACAAAAGGATTTGCTACTTTTCAACCAATAGTACCAAATATACAAACCATCAAACAAAGCGCTGAAGAATTATTTGACCATTTAACTAATATCGAAAAGGAAATAACAAAAATACAAAAACGATTTAACAAATTAGATAAATTAGTCGAAGAAAAAGATAGCTCTCGTGATGTATATGAAAGTAAGAAAAGAGAATATCAAGCATTAATTGAAACTTTACAAGAAGAACAAATGTCTTTAGTTAATGCAGTTCCCGAATCGTTAGAAATTTTGATTCAAGCTTTAGGAGAGATTAATCAACAAATCGAAAATATTGAAATTGAACAAAATGTGGAGGGGAATAAAAGCAAATCATTAACAACAAAGAAAAAGGAATGGGAAAAAATCCAGAAAGATGTTCAAGAAACCGCTAAGAAATTATCCGAGATAGTTGAGATTAATTTTGAGGAATATAAAGAACAAACCCTTGGTGATTTGGCTCGTAAACCTATGCGACAAAAGGATACAATAAAAGCGGATTTCCAACCGCTTGGTCAAGAAATAGGGAAAGATAAACCTAGCAAAAAAGCAAAAAGAATAACTGAATCAATAAGCCAAAAAGATAAAGCTGTTCTCTGGCAAGGCATGACAATTGGAACATATCAAGGTGAAATTACCCTAAGAGGATTAAATTATACTGTTATAAAAACTGACAGGCCTTCCTTAGCACAAATTAAAAAGTTCGCTTTAACTGGACCATCGAGATTACGCTCGAGTTCAAACCCGCAAGTAATTGAAAACAAATTGAAAAAAATGATTGCAAATGAATATGATGTTCCGGAAGAGGAAGCATTATATGTTAATAATGTGGTAAAATTCGTTTTTGACAAATCACTCGGGATTGATGTTTTAAAACTTATAAATTCTTATTATGCTGCCATAAACTCATCTATGGTAAGGATAGGCAGCAATTTTTGCACAGTCGATGAATCCGCTGAAATATTCAGTATTGCTGAGACAACCGGATTGTTAGGACGGAGAGTGTTAGCACCCGATCAATCATTAATTGGTGTTTTTCATGAATTATATTTTGATCAAGAAACAGCGGAATTATACGCCTTAGCTTTTAAGGGTGTTCCACCACCAAAAATACGAGAAATCTATCGAAGTGTTCACAATCAGAATTTATCAGAAGGATCTTTTGGTGATTTCAGGAATGAAATTTCCCAAAAATTATCAATTCCAATATATGAAGCTCTTACCCCTTCAAGCATTATCAGGTATTGTGTTATGGAAAATGTTGTAAGTAATCTAAATCAATTAGTGACACTTATAGAAAGCATGAATCCTCGCATTACGAAAGTTTCAGAAATTGCATCATTTACTACAGATGGGGTTAAATTACAGAATTATCCACAAAATACTCTTCCTCCTATTACTCTTTAGAGATCATTCTGCTAGAAACCTAATAAAACCAAATTTACTCGAATAAATTAATCAAAAAATTTGGGAGGGAGGGAGGTCTTGTGACCGAGAGAGAAAAAAATAGATAATCTATTTTTGGTCACAAGACGCGATATGTAAGAAATCTTTTCATTAAAAACTTTTTGATAATTGTAATTTTTCCAAAAACTCAAAAATGTTTTATTGAATTTTTTCTCTACTAATTAATACGAATTTTTCTTTTTGACCGCAAATTGGACAGCCCTTTTCTTTTAATTCTTCTATAGTTTTAATCGAACAACTTTTTCCAACCAAAATTACATGCCCATTACTACATTTATACTCTCTTTTGGTTGGTGTTTGTTCCCCAGTATAGATATTTTTGGTAAATGATTTGGAAATTAGCGGTTTTGTTTTCTTCGTTGTTTCTAATTGCATCATAAAAGTAGTATTAGCATGCATTTCTGCTCCCTCATACAGATTAAATTTTGGAATGATTTCTTTTATTGCTAATCCAGCGTGATTAATTATCTTTTGGATTTCCAATAATTCATTAGATGGTCTATGGGCAAAAGAAAGATAGAGTCTTTTTCCGGGTTCTTTCTTCAATCCCTGAATAGCACGAGAAAGAAATAGTTGTAAACCTTCAAGTGTATAAGGCGGATCAGTAAGTACAACATCAAATTGTTCTACTAAGTGTTCTGGGAGTTCTTCTCGTAGATCTACTTGATAGCATTTTATCGGAAAACCATTATCTTCTGCAATTTCATCTAGTAGCTGTAGTAATCTCTCATCAATATCAACAACAACAATAGAAGCATCTAATTGTAATAGGCTTATAGCTGTCGAGGTAAAATCATCATCCCCTAATAAGAGTATTGAACGATTTTCAACATCAGCATTTTCAAGTAAATAATAAGCTCTTCTCATTGCAGTAATTGGTTTACCATAAGCTTGATCAATAGTTGTTAAGGGGTGAGGACGTTTCTTAGCAAAAGCGTTTTGTTTAGGAAATAATTTAGAGGATTCAGGGGGTAATTCAAAACCCATACCATTACATCTTTTACAAATAAGGGTTTCTTTGTAAGAAAGTTTTAATTCATTTTTAACAAAAATCTGACCTTTTTCTGTTAATTCTGCTCCTTTATGTGTTCTCCCGAGATACCCAGCTTTTTCTAGCTCTTTTCGTAAAGCTGCAACAACAGGTATGGGCATACATACTCTCTTTGCTAACCCTTTTGTTCCTATAGGTTGGTTCCGAAATATTTCTCTGAAAACATAGCGGATTGTTTCAAAGCCTTCTTCAATTTGAGCTTTCTTAGCAAAATTTTTTAAAACAGCAATTGTATCCTTTGAGAGTTGTTTTGTCACGAAAAGACCTCCTACTCTATTGTGGTTTCTTTATCTCTCGAGGTAATTCTTTAATGTGAAATGTTTGAGGTTTCAATTCTTTCTTAATATGTTCCCAGGATAGATAAGGATCTAAAGATTCTCCACATAAGAAAATATCGAGGGCAGCATACCCAAATTCTGGCCATGTATGAAGAGAAATATGTGTTTCTTTTAAGATGATAATGATACTACAACCCATCGGGGAAAAACGATGAACAGTACCTTGAAGTACA
>JAYEJY010000161.1:0-3195 GCA_034660795.1 Promethearchaeati archaeon
TAGTTTAACTGAAATAGCATTAGAATCAAAGAAATATCGGAATGAAATAAAAACTGCTTTAGAAAAAACAAAAAAGAACGATGCTAATTCAGATGTTCAACAATATGCTGAAAAAAAATTGACTGAATTTAACTAAGAAAAAGATATCAAAAAAAATATTTGCTATATTCATTCTATTTTTTCATTATTTTCTTCAAAAAAACTTTCCAACGTAACACTTGGTTTTTCATGTGATAATGAAGGGAATATTTCTTGCCATGTGATAGCAACAGCGTCAAGATTATTTTCTGAAAGAAATCTCATTACTCTTCTACTAAAATTATTTGCAACAAGAATACCGGTTACTGGTACTCCCTCAATTTCTTCGAAATATTCAACATATCTCTTTAATTGATGAGCATCGTTTAAGGTTGCTGCTTGTTTTTTTACTTCAATAATGATAATATTTCCTTCTCGATCAACACCTCGGATATCGAGGAATCCAAATGGTGTTTCATATTCTCGAGTGGTAGGTTGGAAATCCTCATCAATTATCTCAGGATTTTTATAAATATAATCGGATAGGTCACTTTCAGAACCATAAATACTCAAAGAAGCACTATCATGAGCATCATATAAAAGTACTTCAAAAATTTTCTCAAAAATTATTTCTAATGTTTCCTCTGTTTTACGACGAAATGATTTAACAATTAATTTACCTTTTTTTTTTCATATCTAATTCTCCCAGCACCACTTTTTTGCCAATTAAGAGGTTTTAAACCTGTTGCCCCATGAAGAATTAACGTTTCATCCTTTTTAATAAATAATAACCGGTCACCATGTGGTAAATATGATTTTATTCGGCCATCAAAAATTGCACTGCAATTACCAAAAATCGTGATCATTTTTTTACAATTGGCTTTTGTTAGAGTTTTTACAAGGTCACTCAATTCAAAGGGCGCGTTAACAATTTTATGCATAGTTAATCCAATAATGATTAGTTATTTATGCTTTTTTCCGATTATACAATTTAAATTTATAATCTTCGTGAAAAAAATATATTATGATAGTTTTTCTTTTATCTCTACTAATCTTTTTTTGGCATAAAGTAAGTTTTCATCTGTAGGATGAAATGAAATCCAGCCAATAGCAAGGCTTTCAAGTAATTGGATAATCTGTAGAATTAAAATTTGCTCTCGAAATTTTTCATCTAAATAATTTATATCTAGACCATATTTTCTTAGAAAAATTCTTTCCTGTTCATTTGTTAATGAGAAATTATCTCTTAATCTGTAAAGATCAGTGAGAGGTATTCCAGCATAAGCCCATTCAAAATCAAAAAACCCAGAGATTTTCCAACTAGTTTTTTCTTTTTTAATCATAAAATTAGAAGGATTTAAGTCATCATGAACTAAAATAGGCGACCAATGAAATGATTGTTTCTTTAAAGCTTTTTCTAATACAAGTTCTATCTCAGTTAATAACTTAATAGAAAGGAATTTATTTTTAGATAGAATTGTTATATATTTTCGTAAATTAGCTTTTAGAAGACTTTTAAACGAGAAAAATTGCCGAGGAGAATCATAGTTCTCAATATCACCAAATAGATCATATTCAATGGTGTGAAGTTGTTTGATAATTAATGCTAATTGGAGCAAGATATCCTTTTGATGTTTTGACGATAAATTAAACCAAATTAAATCTAAGTTTTCGCCTGATAATTCTGATAAGATTAGGGTTTTATATCCAATAATTTCTTCATCAATTAGTATATCGTAAACTTCAGGTACTGGAATAAAATATTGCTCTTCTTTGCTTAATCCTTGAGTTTTATTGAAATGGCGCAATTGCTTGTATAGTGAAGCTTCTTTTTCTAATCGAAAATATTCATTTTTTCGTTTAGGTTGACGTACCAATATTTTTGCGTAAAAGTTCGCTTTTTTTGTTATGCATTTATAGATTAAATTAATAGTTTTATTTGCTTTTTGTTCAATACTGATAACATTTTCTTTTCCAAATTCCTTAAAGAAATAATCCTGTAAATTCTTAGAAATCAAATCATTATTCATTGCTTTCACTTTATTTAGTAAATGAACTTTTATCAAATTTGTTTAAATACAAAATAGTTATTTAATCATTCTTCTATTGTGAATTCAAATGAAATTTGGTGCCTCCTTAATAATTACTTTTGAAGAAATATCTTCCGTTGAAGAGTTTCTAGCAAAGATAGCAAAAATAGATGATATTGAAATAATAGAACTTGTTTTAGAACCACCTTATCTAAGTGTAGCTTCCTTAAACGAAGAAAAAATTGCCATAATTCGAAATTATCTCAAAGATAAAGGTTTACAAGTAACTATCCACGCACCTTTTTCTGATTTAAATATAAGCTCACTCAATGATAATGTCAGGAATTTTGCTATACAAGAAATAATAAAGAGTATAGACGTAGCATCAAAATTTCATAGCAAAATAGTGACAATTCATCCTGGTTCTTTAGGGGCATATGGCAAAAGTTTTGAAGAAGAGATTGCTCAAAAAAATTTCCAGAGTATTAAAAAATTAACAGAGTACGCTGCTGGAAAAAATATTATTTTGTGCTTAGAAAATATGCCTGTCACACCTTGGTTGCAATTAGAAGATACATATAACCCAAACAAAATTAAAGCTATTATTAAAAAAATTGATAATCCATATCTACAAATCACATGGGATATTGGCCATTCAAATACAACATCATTTACTTTAGAGGAACATTTCATTGCTTTTAAAGATTCAATAAAACATGTCCATCTACATGATAACCTAGGAACCATTAATGGATGGCGGGACACTCATTTAAAAATAGGTGAAGGGACAATAAATTGGGAAACAATATTCCAACTACTTACAGAAATTAATTATGATAAAGGATTAATTCTTGAATTAAAATCCTTTAAAGAAATTCAGCAATCATTAGAAAAAACAAAAAAATGGATAAAATAACCAAAAGAATCTTCTATTCTTCTTTTTCTAAGAATTTCTCGAATCTCTCAATAACATCTTGTTGATTATCTTGCTTAAGGAAAAGAAGAAATTTCTGTAACTTATCAACAGTATCAGCTGTAAGATCATGTTCCATCAAACAGCAATCTTTTTCAGCATTTTCCTCTTGAACCCCTATTAACATTAAGAATGATTTAATAATATCATGTCGTTTAGTTATTATTTTTTAGA